>NZ_RZTF01000312.1:0-657 GCF_004023175.1 Mesorhizobium sp. M7A.F.Ca.MR.362.00.0.0 | reverse complement strand
CAACGAGCCGCCCTACAAGGTCGAGGCCGGCACCTTCATCTACGAGAACGTCTCTGGGATGGATGCCGCCGTGCAGTATCTTGAACTGATCGGCCGCAATCTGGCGCCGTCCAACAACCGCTCGCGGCGCGACAACATCGTCGCCGGCATGGGCGCCATCCGCGACTATGAGCTGGTGCTGGCGCGTGAGATGCTGGCCGTGCTGAAAGGTTGCGGCGCGACCATCTACGGCGTTGCCGACGAGGCCCGCATCACTGAGCGTGTGCCGACCTTCTGCTTCAACATCGGCACACTGTCGCCGCAGCGGGTCGTCGAGGAAATGGCCGAGATGCAGATCGGCATCCGCGACGGCCATATGTATGCGCCGCGACTGATGAAGCGTCTCAACCTCTCAATGGACAGCGGCGCCATCCGCGCCTCGCTTGTCCACTACAACACAGTTGAGGAGATCCACCGTTTCGGCGAGGCACTGCGCGCGATTATCGCCAAATTGTCCTGAGCGGCGGCCTCTCCAGCGTCGCCATCCACGGGCGGAACAAGGAGCGTAGCGACGCAGTGCAGACCCGAGGATCCATGCCGTGATGTTCGAGTGTTGCCACGGTGCAGAATTCTGCTCCGCTGCACCCTTCGGCTGAGGTAACGGCATGGATCCTAGGG
>NZ_RZTF01000311.1:2838-7756 GCF_004023175.1 Mesorhizobium sp. M7A.F.Ca.MR.362.00.0.0 | reverse complement strand
CTCCGTAAGTGCCGCGCGAACTTCCTCGTGATCGGAGAAATGCAAGGTCTCGGAGCCGATCGTCTGGCCTTCCTCGTGCCCCTTGCCGGCCACGATCAGCGTGTCGCCGGCATGCAGCATGGCAACCGCCTCGTGGATCGCCTGGCGCCGGTCGCCGATCTCGATGGCACCGGGGGCGGCGGCCAAAATAGCGGCGCGGATCGTTTTCGGCACTTCGGAGCGCGGATTGTCGTCGGTGACGATGACGACATCTGCAAGCCGCGTTGCAATCTCGCCCATAATCGGTCGCTTGCCGCGGTCGCGGTCGCCGCCGCAGCCGAACACGACGATGACGCGGCCGGTGGTGAATGGGCGCACCGAGGACAGCACGTTTTCCAGCGCGTCGGGCTTGTGGGCATAATCGACATAGACCGGCGCGCCATTGCCGGTGGTGCCGACGAGGTCGAGCCGGCCCGGGGCGCCCTTCAATTTCTCCAACGCCAACAATGCCTTGGCGAGAGGTGTTCCCGTGGAAATGGCAAGACCCGCCGAAACCAGCGCATTCGAAATCTGGAAATCACCGGCCAGCGGCAGGTCGATCTCGTAGAGCACGCCATCGGCCTCGACCTCGGCCCGCCCGCTGGCGGTGGCGCTCGTGCTCGACCCGCTTCAGCCTGAGGAAATCGCCATGGCGGCCGACCGTCAGCACTTCGAGCCCGGCGGCCTGTGCCGCCAGGGTCGTCGGGGCCGACCATGGATCGTCGGCGAAGATGACGGCCGGAGCGCCTTTCGGCAGCAGCGCGTCGAACAGACGCAGTTTGGCGCGGTGATAGTCCTCGATGGTCGGATGATAATCCATATGATCGCGGCCGAGATTGGTGAAGCCGCCGGCCGCCAGCTTCACACCGTCCAGACGGCGCTGGTCGAGCCCATGGCTGGAGGCCTCCATCGAAGCGTGGGTAACGCCGGCATCCGCCAATTCCCGCAGCAATTGATGCAGGGCGACCGGATCGGGCGTCGTCAGCGAGCCATAATCGTTGCGCCCAGGCGCCACCACGCCGGTGGTGCCGATCGAAGCGGCGGCATAACCGGACTGCTCCCAGATCTGCCTGGTGAAAGCCGCGACCGAAGTCTTGCCGCTGGTGCCGGTCACCGCGACCATTATCTCAGGCTGCTTGCCG
This sequence comes from Mesorhizobium sp. M7A.F.Ca.MR.362.00.0.0, assembly GCF_004023175.1. Classification (NCBI taxonomy): domain Bacteria; kingdom Pseudomonadati; phylum Pseudomonadota; class Alphaproteobacteria; order Hyphomicrobiales; family Phyllobacteriaceae; genus Mesorhizobium; species Mesorhizobium sp. M7A.F.Ca.MR.362.00.0.0. The sequence continues at coordinate 6,596 of NZ_RZTF01000311.1, read as the reverse complement.
AAATAGCGGGCCGCACTCAGCGCCAACGCCAGGCGCGGATCGTCGACTGCCAATACCGGGACCGACAGCCCGGCAATGGTGCTGCCCTTGCCCGCTACGATCGCGGCCGCACCGCGCGCGGCGGCGTCGGCGGCATAAACGGCACCGTCGGCCTTGGTTCCCGCGAGCGCAAAGAAGACAACACCCGCTTTTACCTGGCGGGAATCCGAAGAAATCCCTGTAACCTCCAGATCGACGGAAGCTATTCCCTCGACGGGCAGGATACCGGCTAGATCTCTGAGCTTCATCGAGTTCCGTTCACCGCAACAAAATAGCGCGCTGTTGCCGGCGCGCCCTAAGAATCACTGATAGGAAACCAGCGTTGCACCATTTTCATGGCTGAAATCTGGCTTCACGCCAAGCATGGCAGCTGAACGCCTGATGATATTGCCGGCCATGACCCCCGCATTTGCGGCCGCGACATCCGTCATGCCAGGCTTTTCCGGGTGCGGGGCATCGGCAATGGTAAACACCAGATACTGCGGATCGTCCATCGGGAAGGCGGCGACGAAAGTGTTGAAATTCAAGTCCTTGGAGTAGCGGCCATTGACGACCTTCTCGGCCGTTCCGGTCTTGCCGCCAACGCGGTAGCCGGGGACTCTGGCGTTTCGGGCAGAGCCCTTCTCGGCATTGAGCGAATAGAGGTAGCGCATGCCTTCGACGGTCTTTTCGCTCACCACTTTCTTGGCGGTGGCCATCGCTTCCGCCTGCGTGCGCACCAAAAAGGTAGGGTTCATCAGGAAGCCGCCATTCATCAACGCCGCGCAGCCCACAGCCGCTTGCAGCGGCGTCGTCGACACGCCATGGCCGAAGGCGATGGTGAATGAATTGACCTGTTTCCAGACCTTCGGTTCAGTCGGACGGGCAGTCTCCGGCAATTCGGTCTGCATCCTGTCTAGAAGGCCAAGGCGATGCAGGAATTCGCGATGGCCCTCGATGCCGACCATCTCGGCTTCCCTGGCCGACCCGATGTTGGACGAATAGAGGAACACCTCCGGCAACGACAGCACACGGTTCTTGCCGTGGAAATCGTGAATGGCCTGATGGCCGACCCGGATTGGATGCGAAGCATCGAAGCGGCTCGCCATCGTCGCCTTGCCGGAATCGAGCGCCATGGCTGAGGTGAAGCTCTTGAAGGTCGAGCCCATCTCGTAGAGGCCCGCCGACATGCGATTCAGCCGGTCCTTGTCCTGTGCATTGTAGGGATTGTTCGGATCGAAATCCGGCACCGAGGCCATGGCCACCACTTCGCCGGTCTTGACGTTGAGCACGACGGCGCCGGCGCCCATGGCACGATAGCGCTCCAGGCCGGCGGCGATCTCGTCGCGCACCACATGCTGCACGCGCAGATCGATCGAAAGCTTTACCGGCTTGAGATCCTTGGCAATGGCAAGGCCCGATGCCTGCAGGTCGCTCAAGCCTTGCTCGTCAACATATTTCTCCATTCCGGAGATGCCCTGGTTGTCGATGTTGGTGAGGCCGACAATGTAGGACGAGGTCTCGCCGCTCGGATAGAAGCGGCGCTTTTCGGTACGGAAGCCGAAACCGGGAATGCCTAGTTGCATGATATCGGACTGCTGCTTGGGTGTCAGCTGCCGCTGCAGCCAGACGAAACCGGCGCCGCTCTTCAGCTTGTGGTAGGTCTGCTCATAGTCGATGTCCGGAAGCACCGTCGACAGCTTCTCGATCGCCTCGTCGGCGTCGACAATGCGGCGCGGTTCTGCAAACAGCGACGCCGTCTTGATATCCGTGGCCAGCACTTCGCCGTTGCGGTCGACGATGTCGGGCCGCGATGCCGTCACCCGGCTCTGCGGACCGCCCGACATGTCGGGGGTCTGGAAGCCGAGATAGACCAGCCGCCCTGATATGGTCGAGAAGATACCGAAGAACACCGCCATGGTCATGACGATGCGCGTCCTGCCCTTGCCGCCGGTCGCCTTGCGGGCGCCCTCGACCACGATCGATCCATCTTCACTCGTCCTGGCGCGACGCTTCAGCAGTTTGCCGATCATTGGGCGATGCCTCCGGTCACGACGGGATCCTTACTGTCCGAAGGCGCTTGGTCGGAATTGTCGGCCATGCCGCCCTGGCGTCCCGACAGGATGTCCTGAATATCAAGGGATTTGGCCGGCAGGTCGCCGATGCCGCCGATCTGGCGGGCGCTGACCGGCTCGAGTTCGAGCTGCGACTTGTAGAGTTCGGCGAGCTTCTGCAGCCGCGACGGCTGGGTAAGCAGGCTCCAGTCGGCCTTGAGCAGGTCGATCGTGTCCTCCTCATAGCGTATCTGCGCATGGATCTTCTGCACCGCGGCCAATTGTTCCTCGGCCTCGCGCTTGGCCTTGTAGGTAAGGGCCGCGACCGCAACCATGACGGCGATCAGGACAATGTCGCTGGTACGAAACACTTAGCTACCTCTCCCCCGGCCGGCCTGTGCCGGGAAGCGTTGGGCTGGGAAGTTTTGGAAGGCCGAAAATCGAAAAATCGCTGCTGCGCGCTGGCGCATCCGTGCGGATTGCCCCGCGCAGCCTGGCCGAACGGGCGCGCGGATTGGCCGCCACCTCGGCGTCGCCGGCAGTCACGCCGCCGCCCGCCTTGCGGAACGTCGCGGTACGGGCATGCGCCTCGGGCAAATGCCGTGAGCCGGTCGCGACGTCGGCCCGGTCGGCGATGAAACGCTTGACGATGCGGTCTTCCAGCGAATGGAAGGTGACCACGGCGAGCCGTCCGCCCGGCTTCAGCGCGCGTTCGGCCGCGAACAGGGCCTTGGCCAGTTCACCAAGCTCGTCATTGACGAAGATGCGCAGCGCCTGGAAGACGCGCGTCGCCGGATGGATCTTGTCCTTCGGCGCACGGCCGATATGCGTCTCGATGGCGTCGGCCAGTTCCAGCGTGCGCTCGAACGGGCGCTTTTCGCGGCGAGCCTCGATCATGCGGGCGATGCGCCCGGCATGACGCTCCTCGCCGAGGAAGCCGAAGATGCGGGCAAGATCGCCCGGCTTGAAGGAATTGACGACGTCGGCGGCGCTGAGGCCCGATTGCGCCATGCGCATGTCGAGTGGCCCGTCGGCGCGGAACGAAAACCCGCGCTCCGCCTGGTCGAGCTGCATCGAGGACACACCGATGTCGAGCACGATCCCGTCGGCGCTCTCGACATGTTCGTCCAGCGTCGAGAACGGCGCCTGCACCAGCCGCAGCCGGCCGCCGGACTGCGCTTCCAGATCGCGCCCGGCCGCAATGGCATCCGGATCGCGGTCGATCGCCACCACGGAAGCGCCCGTCGCCAGAATGGCCCTGGTGTAGCCGCCGGCGCCGAACGTGCCGTCGATGATGAGGTCGCCCTGCGCCGGCGCCAGTGCTTCAAGCACTTCGGCAAGGAGGACCGGAATGTGGCGGGCCGATCCGCCAACGGCGTGCCCATCGACGGCGTGAGGAAGGTCATCGCCGTGGCCTGCCGTCATTCCGGTCGCTCCCCAGGCTTCGTCCCCTGCCGAAGCTGCAAAAGCCGTGCCCGCGCCTGCGCCCCATAGGCGGCAAGCCGTCCCGGCTCCCAGATCTGAAAGAAATTGCCGCGCCCGACAAAGGCCACTTCCGCCGAAATGCCGGTGTGTTCGCGAAGGAAATCGCTCATCGTGATGCGGCCGTCCTGGTCGAGTTTCAAGAAGGTTCCGTCGCCACGGCAGAAGAACGACATGTCGTCCGCCGTCTGCAGGAAGGGATCC
>NZ_RZTF01000311.1:1196-2829 GCF_004023175.1 Mesorhizobium sp. M7A.F.Ca.MR.362.00.0.0 | reverse complement strand
TGCGCTGCTCGTAGCGGTCGAGCAGATCGAGCCCGCCGACATCCATCGCCGGCAGATCCAGGCAGCGCAGCGCATAAAGTTCCGAATAGCCGCGCTTCTGCACGACCGCACGGAAATGCGCGGGAACGGACACCCGTCCCTTCGCATCGATCCTGCTCACCGTGCTTGACAGAAACCGGTCCATTAAACGCTACAGCCGCTTGCGCCGCCGCACCCCTCTCCATCTTGTCGCACGCGCCGCCGCAGCGCGCTCCCTGCCCCGCATCAGCCTCATCCGCACGGGCAAAAACCGGCAAACGCGCAGCCGCCGCGGCTGCCCGATTGGCGTACGCTTTACCCTGACACGGAACGAAGGCTTTGATGTCTAGATGGGATATCATGGGGCACTATGGGCGTCAACGGGATTAGGCTTCACAAACACGCGCGCCGCGACCAATGAGAGCAGCCTCGCCGACACGTCTCGTCTTTATGGTCTATTAAGCCTAACGAACCGTTTAGAGCCGCCTGGCCCAACCGGACGCGCCTTGCCGCGCGCCGCTGCCGGGCATAGCGTCTCGCCACATATCGCCGGTCGCAAACAGGGTTGGAAATTCGATGTCTGAAACTGCAAAGTCACGCGCTGCAGCGCTTCCTCACCTGCGTCGCAGCGGGCTTGCCATGGGCGATTCCATTCCCCTGCCACTGACCATGACCGCCATCTTTCATGCGCCCGGCGACGCCACCGGTTTCAACCAGTACGGGCGATTCAGCAACCCGACCTGGGACGCGGTCGAACATATGCTGGCCCATCTGGAGGACGCGCCTTGCGTCGCCTTCCCTTCAGGAATGGCGGCAATCTCGGCGGCGTTTTTTGCCGTGCTCAAGACTGGCGACCGTATCCTGCTACCATCGGACGGCTACCACACGACAAGAGCGCTGGCCGATCGCTTCCTCAAGCCGCTCGGCATCGCCTACGATGTCAGGCCTACCTCGACCTTCCCCGACGGCGGCTTCGATGGCTATCGCCTCGCCTTTGTCGAAACCCCTGCCAATCCGGGGCTGGATATCTGCGATATCGCCGCCGTTGCCGATGCTGTTCACAAGGCCGGCGCTATCCTTGTGGTCGACAACACGACTATGACACCCTTCGGCCAGCGGCCGCTCGACCATGGCGCCGATATCGTCGTTGCCGCCGACACCAAGGCACCCAACGGCCATTCAGATGTGCTGTTCGGCCATGTCGCCAGCCGCAATGCCGAGATCATCGCCGCCGTGACCGGCTGGCGCGAAGTTTCCGGCAGCATTCCCGGACCATTCGAAGCCTGGCTGGTGCATCGCGGCCTGGAGACACTGGATGTGCGCTTCGATCGCATGTGTTCCTCGGCGGAAGTCATCGCGCGGCGGCTGCAGGGCCACCGGGCAATCAGCGACCTGCGTTATCCCGGACTGGAAGGCGATCCGTCGCACAACCTTGCCCGTGCCCAGATGGAGCGCTTCGGTTTTCTGATCTCTTTCGAACTCGCCTCGGAGGACAAGGCCGAGGATTTCATTAACAATTGCGCCTTGATGCAGGCCGCGACATCCTTCGGCGGCGTCCACACCTCCGCCGAGCGGCGCTTGAAGCGAGGCGATGCCGTTGCCGCCGGGTTCGTTC
>NZ_RZTF01000311.1:0-1186 GCF_004023175.1 Mesorhizobium sp. M7A.F.Ca.MR.362.00.0.0 | reverse complement strand
TTCGTTCGCCTCTCGGTCGGCTGCGAGCCGGTGGAAGAGCTCTGGAAGGCAATCGAGACGTCGCTGGACAAGATCGGCGGCTGACCGGACCGATCACGGGCCGAGATCGTCGGCTTCTATGTTGCGATGGCCGTGCAGTACACGAATGATCTCGATCGCGTCGTCACCTACACGATACAAGGTGAGATAGTCGCCAACGAGCAGATGACGGATGCCGGGCGCGATGTCATCGCGCGGCGGACGGAGAAGGGATAGGTCTCCAGTTGCTGCCACCGTGCCTCGATGCGATCGAGCAACCTATCCGCTGCGACCTCGCTATCGCGTGCAACATGAAGCCAGATCGCGATCAAATCGTCTTCTGCGCGCGCGTTCCGGACGATGAATAGCGAATTCATGCTGCGTCGTCAGATCGCAAGCGCCTCCGCGCCTCGGCCTTGATTTCATCCATCGACGCAAATCGTCCCGGCCCGCTGTCTATCCCTTCCTGCACCAGCTTGCGCAACTCATCGAGCGTATAGCCGAAGAGATCGCGCCGATCCTTCCATTGCCGCAGCGCATCTCGGATCACTTCGCTGGCGGAGGCATATTCGCCGGCGGCGACGACATCATCCACCGCCTGCGCCAGTTCCGGCGACAGCGTGATGCTGCGTTTGTCGACCTGTCCCATGAGAAGCTCCCGGTACCATTCCCGATCATGGTACGATTTAATCGCACCGGTTTCAAGCAATGGCCGACTCTCGCTCGCACGGATGAACGGCCGGGCAGGCTTGAATCAACAGGCGCGCCCGAGGGCGCAACCTGCTGAATTCAAGAGACTTCTCTTGATATCGGGGGAGAGAGTTGCCAGCTGGCCTGTAAGCCGGGTTCTGTATGGCCCTCGCCCCTTGCGGGGCGAGAACGTGGCGACCATTCATCTTGGGCGCATGTTGCCATGCGCCTCACGCAACCTACCCGGACGGTGAGCCGGAAACAGCCCTCGAGGGTTTCCCCTCGCACCGTCCCTATTCGGTCTTGCTCCCGGTGGGGTTTACCGTGCCGCTCCTGTTGCCAGTCGCGCGGTGGGCTCTTACCCCACCCTTTCACCCTTACCCCGAATCCGGCAAGCCGGATCGTGGCGGTTTGCTTTCTGTGGCACTTTCCCTGGGGTCGCCCCCGCCGGCCATTAACCGGCACCGTGTTTCCATGG
>NZ_RZTF01000030.1:28914-34303 GCF_004023175.1 Mesorhizobium sp. M7A.F.Ca.MR.362.00.0.0 | reverse complement strand
GATTGGGGCCACAGCAACGAAATTGCGCGCTGTTCACGGGGTCGATCTGCCCGACCGGGTAGCCCATCAAGCCGGCCCCTAAGGTTGGTTATTTGGACTTTATAACACCATCTAGAATTCAGGAAAACGCAATGAGCCTCTCTCGTTCCCAGCTAGATTCGATGTTCCGCTTAGAACTTCGTGGCGAAATAGCGGGGCACTACAAACTGGGACCCGTGGAATCGTCGTATGTGAGAATGCGCGACGGCGTCAGGCTGGCGTTGGATGTCGTGCGTCCAATGGGTGACAGCACCGAAACCAAGCGCAATACCATTTTAGTAATGACACGCTATTGGCGCGGGAAGAAGGGCAGCTTGTCTAATTGCTACGCTGAAATGTTCGTCCAGCACGGTTACGCCGTGGTTGTTGGAGATGTTCGGGGCACGGGTGCGTCTTTCGGGGTATGGCCCGGCTACCGCTCTCGCTCTGAGATCTTGGACAACAGCGAAGTGCTCGACTGGATAGTCGCGCAGCCATGGTCTACTGGCCAGGTGGTTGGCTATGGCGTGTCATACACTGCCAACTCCGCAGACTGGATGGCTGAGCAAAACCACCCCGCAGTGAAGGGGATCGTGCCGCGCTTCGCCGATTATAGTGTTTATGAAGATCTTTCCTTTCCCGGCGGAGTTCCTAACCAAGTGATGGATCTTTGGGACAGTGGCGTAAAAAGCCTCGACCGCAATGAGTCGATCCGGGATGATGGAAGCCCGTCTCAACTGGGCGTACGACCCGTGGGACCCGGAGGGGAGGCTGACCTTGTCGCCGCCCTACGCGACCATGAGCGGGCGCCCACTGATTGGGTGAAAGCTCATGAGCTCACTTTCAAAGACGAACGTCCGACATTATGGGACGGAGCAACCATACTTGACTGGACGCCAGAGATGGCGGCGGAGCGGATATCTAAGTCCGGCATTCCTACCCAGAATTGGGCGAGCTGGTTTGATTCTGGCTCCGCGCAAGGGGCCGTGCGCCGCTTCTTGTTGCAATCAAATCCGATGAACGTGATAATCGGTCCCTGGAACCACGGTGGAGCGATACCTTATGATCCGCTTCGGCCCGCCGATGAGGAAATCCTACCAACGTTTGCGACCCAGCAGGCCAATGATATCCGGTTCGCTGAAGCTTGTTTCAACGGCGAAGCCGCGCGCGTGGGAGGTAAGGTAGTTCACTACTACACGGTGGGCGAGGGTGCTTGGAAATCGACCACGTCCTGGCCGCCCGAAGCCAGGCGCAGACGGTGGTACATGTCCAGTGGTTCGCGGCTGGACTCATCGCCCGACGCCGCAGGTTTTGACTTCCTGCAGGTCGACCGAGATCTTGGCGACGTTCTAACAAACCGGTGGGACACCAACGGCGGCAGTGGGGGTAAAGTAGATTATGGAGATCGGCGTCAGTTCGACGAGGCTCGGCTTACCTATACCAGCGAACCATTGGCAAATGACCTCGAAATCACCGGGCATCCATTTGTTGAGCTCAATATCAGCTCTACGCGCGAAGATGGCAATTTCTTTGTTTACCTTGAGGCCGTGCAACCAGATGGGGTATCCCGGTATCTGACGGAAGGGCAGCTGCGGGTCCTGCACCGGAAGGTGTGGACCAACTCTCCGTTCGACGTTCTTGGTCCACAGCACAGCTTTCTTGAACGCGACGCCGAGCCTCTTACGCCGGGCGAAATTGCCACCTTGACGTTCACGTTGCACCCGATTTCCGCCCGCCTTTCGGTAGGTTATCGCTTGAGGGTAGTCCTCGCCGGAAGTGACAAGACTTCGTTCGCCAATGTGCCCGCGGACGGCGAGCCGCCATTGCTGAAGTTTTATCGCGGTCCCGGGGGCTGCTTCATCGACCTTCCGATCGTCGAGAAGTAATGCCAGTTGAGGTGCCTGCGATGGCGAACGAATATATCGTTCGGTAATCGGCATTGTTGTGGCGCGCTTTGGACGCCATCGTGGGGGAACTCTGTGCGGGGCTACTGTTCTCGCAATTGCCAACCAGCACCTTGCGGGCACGTCAATGGCAGCGTCAAGGCGACTGATCCGCCTTTCAGGCATGGGCCATCTCAAAACGCGATGGGACCGTCCCCGACTTTATATTGGCGGGTCCGGCGACAAGTGGCCCATAATCGATGCAACGCATGTCAGCATACCCCTTCATTAGTGTAATTGGAACATTCGAGCGAACGAAGTGCAGATCAAAGACGTCCTACTCGCATCTGGCAACGGCGCGTTCTTTTATGACGATCAGTCTGCCATTAGGTCCGGAGCGATCCAGGACGGCTTTATTTATCTTGGCGAACCGGTGACGCCTGGATTTACGTCCATTCGCGTTCCGGCGTCGTCGCTCAGCGTCGGACTTGTACTAGCGGACGACAGCGTCGTTTGGGGTGACATGATGGGCGTGCAGTACTCTGGTGCTGGCGGGCGGGATCCTTTGTTTGATTCTGTCCAAATTTCGGAATTGACGTCGCGGGTTGTGGTGCCGCGACTGTTGGATGTCGATGCGTCTCGTTACCTTGATGCCTGTGCGACGGTTTTAGAGGACTACGACCACAAGCAGTTACCTCTTGCGATCGAGTACGGCGTCAGCCAGGCGCTCCTACGCGCTGCGGCCCACCTTCACCGCACCACCATGGCGGAAATTCTGTGCAAAGAATTTGACCTAGCGCTGCCGACGTTCAGCGTTCCGATTTATTGTCAAAGTGGAGATGCGCGCGAAATCAACGTTGATAAGATGATTCTGAGGGCGGTGGACGTGCTCCCCCACGGTCTGATCAACTCGCGACAAAAATTCGGGACTGGCGGTCAGACCTTCATGGAGTTCGTGAGGTGGGTCGCGAGGCGTACGCGCGAGATTGGCCGCCCCGGGTATCATCCCGTGCTGCATTTCGATGTTTATGGCTGGATCGGCCAAGAAATTGGCATGGAGCCACAAGAGATTGCTGACTTTATCTGCAGGGTTGCCGAGAGTGTTCCGGCTTTCATTCTCAATGTCGAGTCCCCGGCGGATTTTGGTTCGACCCAAGCTCAAATCGAGAACTACGCCAAGATCGTATCGATCTTGGACAGTCGGGGCTCCAGCGCCCGTATAGTTGTGGATGAACGATGCAATACGCTAGAGGATATTCGGCTCTTTGCCGAAGCGAAGGCCACGCACCTCGTTCAAATCAAGACGCCAGACGTGGGCTCAATTGCCGATACAGCGCGAGCAGTTCTGCTGTGTAAGGCGAACAAAGTAGGGGCGTATGTCGGGGGAAGTTGTACCGAGACGGATCTCTCGGCCCAGGCTACAGTCCACGTTTCGCTAGCGACCCAGGCCGACATGATGCTCGCAAAGCCCGGCATGGGTGTAGACGAGGCATTCTCCATTGTTGGGAACGAACAAAATCGGCTTCTGGCGACGCTGAACCGTCGTCGGACTCAAAACGAGCTCGTAAGATGAAAAAAGCGGTGTCGCATGCAGAACTCTCTTGAGAGGATCACTGTCGTAGCCGTGGAGCAGGCCGTGGCTGCGCCTTATGCGTCCTCTCGTCTTGCGGATGCCGGCGCGCGTGTCATCAAGATCGAAAGGCCCGAAGGAGACTTTGCCCGAAACTACGACAAGTTGGTGCGTGGGCAGAGCGCTTACTTTGTTTGGCTCAACCGGGGCAAGGAGTCGGTCTGTCTCGACTTGAGGTTGGAGGAGGACCGGGCCGTGCTCGACATCCTTATTGCCGGCGCCGACGTCTTTATCCAGAACCTGAAGCCGGGAAGCATCGAAAAATTGGGATTCGGGTCTGCTGATCTGCGTCGACAATATCCGCGCCTGATCACTTGCGACATCTCTGGGTTCGGGGACAGAGGGCCATATTCCCACTTGAAGGCTTATGATCTTATCGTCCAGGCTGAAACTGGTCTATGCGCAATTACCGGCAACAATCAAGGTCCCGCCCGTGTTGGAGTCTCGGTCTGTGACATCTCGGCGGGCATGACAGCGCACAGTGCCATTCTTCAGGCACTCTATCACCGCGAGGTCACCGGCGAGGGGACCAGTATTCAGGTATCGCTGTTCGATGCCGTCGCCGACTGGATGAACGTGCCGGTTCTGCAAAACGACTATAGTGGGTACCGCACCGTACGCGCAGGCGTGAAGCACCCGTCGCTGGCGCCGTATGGCGCGTATCGTTGTGCCGATGGCAAAGATGTCGTCTTTTCGGTTCAGAACGACCGCGAATGGGTAAATTTTTGCGAGAAGTTCCTGAAGCAGCCGGAGCTTACATGTGCACCTGGTTTCGCCGATAACATGGAGCGCCTCGATCACCGTGTGCAACTTGATGACATTATTGAACGCCGGTTTTCCCAACTATCCTGTAACGAAGCAATGCAGGAACTTGAGGTGGCCGGCCTAGCATATGGCCGGCTGCGCGAAGTGGCGGATGTTTCAAAACATCCCCATGTTCGCAGAGTTGAGGTTGAGACACCCGATGGAACGATCGAGACGATCGCGCCGGCGGCGATTTTCAACTTGGAGCGGCCATCACTGCGTCCAGTTCCAGCCCTTGGCGCCCATACCCATGCTGTCCGCGAGGAGGTTCTGAGGCGTTTGCGCGGGACGGCCGCCTCGGCATGAGCGGGTATGTCCGCAAGAGGGGTGCGGTTTTTGTTCTAAAGAGCCTACGTGCCTCGGATCATCTTTCACTGGCACCGGCCTGGCTATAATCGACCGCGAAGCCTCTTTATGATAAAGGACACCTTTGTGGCCGTTGACGGCGCAATGTCTTTACCACGCTGGAGATCCCTGCTCTTCGTACCCGCTCACGTTCCGCGCTTTGTGGAGAGGGCGCATGAGCGGGGTGCAGATGGCGTCATTGTCGACCTGGAGGATTCTGTTCCCCAGGATAAAAAGAGAGAGGCGCGGCGGCAGCTTTGTGCGTCTGTGGCTAAGGTGGGCCGCAAGGGCGCGTCTGTTTTGGTCCGCGTGAATCGTAGTTTGCGCGCCTTGGCGGCAGATCTTGATGCAGCCGTCGTGGCAGGTGTTGATGCACTTGTTCTTTCAAAGACGGATTCGCCAGAGTGGGTGTCCGAAATTGCGGACGCGGTCTCAGAACTTGAACGAGAAAGAAATCTTCCGTTAGGACGTATCCGGTTTCTTGCCCAAATCGAGACCCCAGGTGCCTTGCAAAAGCTATCGGCCATTGCCTCGTCCCATCCCCGGATGGTCGCAATGGCCCTTGGCCCTGAAGACTTCAGTGCCGCTGTTGGCGGCGCGCCAGAACTTGATCTTCTCTTGACGCCAAACCTTTCTGTTCTTTTTGCCGCCCGTGCGGCCGGGTTGCTCCCGCTGGGCTTCATAGGAAGCATTGGCGCGTTCTCTGACA
>NZ_RZTF01000030.1:0-28904 GCF_004023175.1 Mesorhizobium sp. M7A.F.Ca.MR.362.00.0.0 | reverse complement strand
ACTCGAATGGGCCCGTCGTGTCCTCGCGGCGGAGAAAGATGCGACGGCGCAGGGCATAGGCGCATTTGCCCTGGACGGAAGGATGGTCGATCCACCTGTTATCCAAAGGGCCCGGGATATCATCGCCACGGATCCGGGCGCCGGGTTGGGCGTCTGAGGCCTCAGCGGTTGGTTACCAAACTGGAGCGACCCTACGCTAGGCGTTATGCAACTCGGCACAATTATTGCTGTCGCGCCATCGCATTTCGAGATAGATTACATCATTGCAGTCCGCCCTCGGAAGAGTACCCGTGGAAATCAGGCAGTTAAGATACTTCGTTGGCGTGGTCGAAGCAGGCAGTTTCACGAAGGCCGCTGGCTTTCTGAATGTCGCCCAGAGTGCGCTGAGCCTGCATGTGCGTCAACTGGAGGAAGGCTTCGGCACTCAGCTGCTGATACGCGACAGGACCGGTGTGAGCGTGACGGCGTCAGGAGCCAAACTGCTCGATCGCGCTCGGGCGATTCTTAAAGAAATTCGACTTACCGAGGTGGAATTGACCAACACAGCCGCTTCCCCTGCAGGGGAGGTGACTATTGGCATTCCGTCTGGAGCTGCTCGCGTCCTGAGCGGTCCGCTGCTTGAGACGGTAAGACACGAACTGCCCAAGGTGTCCCTCAAGATGGTCGAGGGTATGACGGGACCGCTAGAGGAATGGATGGCGGCTGGACGCTTCAATCTGGCGGTTCTGTACCGCACAGCAGACAGTGTGGGGCGAATGACTGTGCTAGCGCGCGAAGATCTTTGTCTGGTGGTTCCGTCCGGCGAGCCACCGTTTGAAGATGCGATAGCTCTGGCCGACCTGCATGCATTCCCCCTGGCGGTTCCCATGCGCAACAACAATGTCAGGCGTTCGGTGGCTGATGTCGTCGCGCAACACGGTTGCGCGCTGGACGTCAGGTTTGAAGTGGACTCCCTCTCAACGATCATCAACATGGTCGTAGAGGGAAAAGCGCATTCTATTCTCGCCCCGTCTGCGGTTCAGAAAGAAGCCTCCCAAGGGCTGGTCCGGACGGTCAAGATAGTCGATCCGGTGATTACCCGCTCCGTGGTGCTCGCTGTAAATCCCAAAGATGAGCGTTCTGCGGCCGTTTCTGCGGTCCGCAAGCTCATTCCGAAGGTCGCCAGAGAATTGATTGAGAGCCGGGGCTGGGTAGCATCGGCTCCTGACGCGACCTGAGAACCATCGATCTGTAAACAACGGCATGACTTCCTTGCTGTCGAAACAGATCGATCTGGATTCCAGATGGATTTAGGCACTAATCGATATTTGACCCGCTGCGACCATCGCGATGAAACTGGCTCAAGCGAGCTCAGCGGCTTCGAAAATTGAAACGGCGCTCGCATGGCCAGAATCACAAGTGGAGCCCGCGATGTCCCACGCCAGGAGCTACGAGCTCTTCATTAATGGCAAATGGCGAGCCGGTGGTAGCCGAGCCACTTTGCCGGTGATCAACCCGGCGACGGAGAAGGTATTTGCCTCAGTGGCCTCGGCTACGGTTTCAGACTTGGATGAAGCTCTTACTTCGGCAGAACGCAGCCGCAAGGCGTGGTCCTCACGACCCGCCAAAGAGCGTGGCGAGATCCTCGTCTCTGCCGCCAGCATTCTGGCTGAGAAAGCTGGCGCGGCAGCCAGGGACCTGTCGTCCGAACAGGGAAAGACGATTGCCGAAGCAACAGGAGAGTACGCGCGCGCAGTCGAAACGCTGGAATGGAATGGCCGGCATGCCGATGAGTTGTCGACCCCGATTCCGTTGGGTCCGAACAGGATGATCGTCCCGGAGGCCCTCGGTGTCGTCGCTGCCTTTACGCCGTGGAACTATCCAGCCGTTCTCATCGCCCGCAAGCTCGCCCCCGCGCTGGCGGCAGGCTGCCCGGTGATCCTCAAAGGGGCCGAAGAGACGCCAAGCGTGGCTGTCCATATCGTGGAATCTTTGCGTCAAGCAGGGATACCGGAAGGCGTGGTCAACCTGGTGTTCGGTGTTCCTGTGCATATATCACGGCATCTGCTCAGTTCGCCAATTGTCAAAGTCTTGACGTTCACGGGGTCGACCGCTGTTGGGAAACAGCTGGCCACACTGGCCGCGAATAATCTGCAGCGCTGCATCCTTGAGCTCGGTGGACATTCCCCGGTTATTGTGTGCGAAGATGCCGACCTGGCAACGGCGATACCGGCTATTTCGGAATACAAATTCGAGTGCGCGGGCCAGAGTTGCAATGCGCCCAGCAGGATTCTTGTCGCCCGATCCCGCTATGAGGAATTCCTGTTCCGGATGACGCAGGCGGTCCGAAAAATCAGGATCGGTCCACCGGATGACCCTGCAACGCAGATGGGTCCCATGGCAAACGCGCGGCGAATCGAGGCCATGCAACGCCTGACCAAAGATGCGGTAGAGGGCGGCGCCCAAATCGAGACCGGTGGCACCCCCCTTGACCGACCGGGGTTTTACTGGCCGCCAACCATCCTGACTGGCGTACCGAAGGAAGCGAGAGTGCTTCATGAAGAGCCGTTCGGACCAATTCTCACCGTGGCTCCTTTCGATACGATCGAAGAGGCGATCGATGAAGCCAACGCCACGGAGTACGGTCTGGCCGCCTACTTGTTTACTGGCGCGGCCGATACGCAACAGAGGCTTGTGGGCGGTCTTTCTGCGGGCGCTGTTAGTGTGAATTACCTGAAAGGGGTTTCCGCTGATGCCCCTTATGGAGGAGTCAAGCAAAGCGGCTATGGATATGAAGGCGGCGAGCAGGGGGTGCGAAGCTTCCAGATTCTGAAAATGGTCAATGGCCTCGGTTCAATTGGATAAAATCCGGTGGGAAACAGAACACGGACCATGGCCGGTAGCGACATCACAAGGAGCGTCGCCGACGCCCTTCAGTACATCTCGTACTATCATCCTCCAGATTATATCCGGTCTCTTTCTCACGCATACACGCGAGAACAGAGCCCGTCGGCGAAGAATGCCATAGGTCAGATTCTGCTGAACTCCCGCATGGCGGCCTTTGGGCGGCGCCCGATTTGTCAGGACACCGGACTTGTGGTTGTCTTCGCAAAGGTCGGCATGGATGCCCGCATTAAGTCAACGGCCAGTTTCGCTGATCTTGTGAATGAGGGCGTACGTCAAGCCTATCTCGATCCGGACAATCCCCTTCGGGCATCGATCGTTGCGGATCCCCTCGCTAGACGGGTCAACACCCGAGACAACACGCCGGCAGTTGTCCATGTCGACCTGGTGCAAGGTAACCAGATTGAGATCACCATCGCCGCGAAAGGCGGCGGGTCGGAGAACAAGGCACGTTTTACCACCCTCAATCCCACCGCCTCCGTTGCCGACTGGGTGGTCAATACCGTTTCGACCCTTGGCAGCGGGTGGTGTCCACCTGGACTGATCTCTGTCGGCATCGGTGGTAGCGCTGAAAAGGCGATGCTGCTGGCCAAGGAGGCCATGAACGAGCCCATCGATATGGCGGAACTGATCGCAAGGGGGGCGTCAAGCGCAGAGGAGGGGCTGCGGATTGAGCTTTATGAGCGGATCAACGCGCTTGGTATCGGCGCCCAAGGCCTTGGTGGTCTGACGACAGTCGTTGACGTCAAGGTTGCGACCTATCCTACTCATGCAGCGTCCAAGCCTGTGGCGCTCATCCCGCAATGCGCCGCCAACCGGCACCTGAAGTTTACTTTGGACGGCTCTGGACCCATCAGCCTCCAGCCGCCCGATTTGCGCGAATGGCCCGACATCGGAGCCGACGAATTGAACCCAGCCGGCGTCCGGCGGGTCAATTTAGATACGCTGACGAAGGAAGAGACGGCATCGTGGCGCTGCGGTGAAACGCTCCTGCTTTCTGGAAAGATGCTGACGGGCCGTGACGCTGCCCACAAACGAATGGTCGAACTGATTGATGCCGGCAAGCCGCTCCCAGTCGATCTGAGGGGCCGCGTGATCTACTACGTCGGTCCCGTCCGGGCAGTGAGGAATGAAGTCGTTGGACCCGCCGGTCCAACAACCTCCAGCCGCTTGGACGATTTTACGGACAAGGTGCTCGCCGAAACCGGCCTTTTCGCGATGGTGGGCAAAGCGGAGAGGGGACCGGCGGCCATCGCGTCGATTGTAAGACACAGAACGCCATACCTTGCTGCAGTGGGTGGCGCTGCGTACCTGATTTCAAAGTCGATTAAGGCGGCGCGGATTGTCGCCTTTGAAGACCTGGGCATGGAAGCCATCTATGAATTCGATGTGCAGGACATGCCCGTCGTCATGGCTGTCGATGTTGAGGGAAACTCCATTCACAATTCCGGGCCTCTTGAGTGGCGTAAGCGTATGGCGGCCGACAGCATCGCACGCAACATCGGTGTTTGAGTCTTTCCGGTTGGGCGATTTCGGCCAGACCCGAGCGCCAAATTATCGGGCAAGCCATAAGACGAGCGGCATTTGCGGTGCCCTGCGCCTCGGCGAGCCGGCCAAGCAAGGCCTTCAATTCACCCTAATAGTTGAATGTGCGAGTGAATACTGCATTGAGTATGCCGTCCATGCGATCGAGGGTCGAATGCAGTCGCGCGTCTATCAAGTACGGCAGCGAGATTCAAGAAAATCGGTTATCTATTTATCATGGTCTCCGCCGCCGCCGACTATTCTCTCCAGCTGCACCATTGCCCCGTTGGGCGTTGGGGCGATAGCCAAATTACTTCTGCAGCTTTTCTCAGCGGATCGCTCACCCTCAGCTGATTTTCGTACCCCATTCTGGCACATCTCGGGCCTGGAACGGATGCCTTCCACTGCTACATTCGCTCGTTTCAATTGATGATAGAATTGATCGGCACACAACGCGATGTCATCGCTGAGAGCATAGGTTATGAAGTCGAAACCCGATCCCGTGCAACTCGACAGTTGGGACCTGCGGATCCTCTCCGAAATTCAGGCAGACGGTCGGATTTCAAAAAGTGAGCTTGCAAAACGAGTTCATCTTTCGGCGTCCGCCTGTTCGGAGCGGCTCCGAGCACTCAAGGCCGCGGGGATTATTGAGGGATTTTATGCGCGGCTGAGTCCTGCCCTCATCGGCGGCATGATCTTTGTGATGGTGGAGGTCGTGCTGGATCGTCATCGTCTTGAGGACCAACGACACTTCGAAACTGCTATCCAAGACATTCCGGAAATCCTGGACTGCTGGGCAATTGGGGGGCGCGTGGATTATCTGATGCGGGTCGCATCTCGTTCTATGGCCGCCTATCAGGATTTCATGGAGGGACTGCTGCAGGCAGGCTTGGGGATTGATCAATACTATAGCCTTGTCGTCACGAAACCAGTGAAGTCCAATTCACCGATACCTTTGTCCGCCCTGAGGCAACGGTAAACCCAAAAGCTAAGTTTCAACGGCGTTTGGCACGGATCCCGTAGATTCGTCGGCAAAAGGCACCCATTCCGACGAAACTCAAGGGACATTTGCGGTATACTAATTGCTGGAAAAAGGTGGCCGAGCGCTATCCGCCAGTTGATCGCGAGCAAGGACGATGCGCTTGAGCAATCTGGAACCGATCTATTCCAGGAGAGGATCGAAGCAGCCATCGGACGCACTTGCCCAGCACGGTTACGGCGAGAAGCCAAACCGGATCGTGCCTGGTTGAGGAGGCGTCCATATCTAAGATGCGAAGTGCCGAAAAATGCCTCTACCGCTACTTCAAGGGGGGAACTTTCGCCCTGGATTGGCGATCAGTGGCGATTGAGCTTAGTCGCGGTCAGCGCATCCGTGTAGGGGGCGAAATCTACAGCGAGGGTTTGGCAAGCCGACGGGTAGCGGGAGTGCAAGCTGGCCCGCTCGGCCTTGGCGACCAACCCGGCCCTCGACGCCTGCGGACATTCGGAGATCGCGTTTTTACGTCCTAAGTTCGTTGCTGTTCGAGATTAGGAGATCGTCTGTCCTGTTTGACATTGCTGGTCTCCGCAGCCTTCTAAGCGAGGAGCATGGCTGTGCCGGGATCGCGTAGGTGGGTGACAAGGCCGGTCACTCCTGCCACCCGACGTGGTCTTTGAGAAGGTGGAGGTTGCGCTACCGGCTGGAGAGCATGGTGCCAGTTTTCACAAGACAAGGGTCGCTTAATCGAATGGGCGTCAAGTTCATAGATTGCGAACAGATCATGGGGGGATTTGAATAGTGCTACTGACCGAGGCAGAGCTGAAAAGAGTTGCGAATGCCAGTCGAGGACATAGAGCCGCATCGATCGTTCTAAAGGAAGAGACGGCCGCAGCTACAGCCAGATCGTCATTCGACGTTTTTCTGTCACATTCTTTCAAGGACGCAGAGATCGTTCTCGGTGTGAAGCGAATTTTCGAGGAGCTTGGGTTCACTGCTTACGTAGATTGGGTCGAAGATTCACAACTGGACCGCACAAAAGTCTCCTCGGCCACCGCCGAGTTGCTGCGGACCCGTATGAGGCAGTCAAAGACGCTAATCTATGTGCATTCAAACAATTCTCCAGGATCCAGATGGATGCCTTGGGAGCTTGGCTTTTTCGATGGGTTTCGGACCGCGGTAGCGGTTCTGCCCGTGGCAAAAAATTCTTCGGAAACATTCTCCGGGCAAGAATTTTTGGGCCTATACCCTTACATTGATGGGACAGGACCTGCATTCCTGTTTATGAACAGAGGGACCGCGCCTCGCTCAAGAATAGGCTCTGTAAGCTCGACTGCTAACCTCACGTTTGCCAAATCCTGGCTTAAAGAATTTACCGCCACAAAATAGACTGGTGTGCTTCAAAAATGAAATATCCTGGACTCTATAATAGCGCCGACGTGGCATCCAACGAGCAGCAGGCGACGTTTCTGCGCCTGATCCGGGCAGAGTACGTTCTTCTTTTTTTAGCGTCGGTGCTCTCTTTGGACTTGTCGCCATCAAAAGCCTATTTCGGTGTCTATGCTGCGGTATTTCTTTGCTCAATGGGAGTCCTCATTTTCCGGTCGGTCACAAAGCCCGAGCAGGTCTGGTATCAGGCTCGAGCTCTGGCAGAGTCGGTGAAGACATTGACTTGGCGCTTCGCGATGCGAGCACAGCCGTTCGATGACGCGCGCGCCGCTGACGCCAGAGCTGATTTTCGAAAGCTCATGGAAGGTATCCTTGATAGCAATCGTCACCTTGGTAGCGCGTTGAGCGGCACCGATTCAGCATCCCCCCAAACAACCGACCAGATGATGTCGATAAGGGACTCCCCGCTAAAAGAAAGAAAAGACCTATATCTGCAGAGACGAATCTGCGACCAACGGAAGTGGTACGAGAAGAAGGCGCGCTCGAACAAGAGGTCCGCGAAAGTCTGGATGGGCCTTGGTATTTTTGCATACGCTCTGGGATTCTCGTTCATCGTAGTACGCATCGCTGACCCCGCGATGCCAGGCTGGCCGACCGAGCCGCTAATTGTCATCGCCGCCTCCCTTATTGGGTGGACCCAGATCAAGAAATTTAACGAATTGGCATCGGCTTACACGTTGACAGCTCACGAGATCGGCTTGACTGCCGACCTTATTACGGACGCCAACTCGGATGAGGCATTCTCCGCCGCGGTGAACGAAGCCGAACTGGCTTTCTCACGGGAGCACACCCAGTGGGTTGCTCGTCAAAACAACTAAGAGACAACAATGGCATACAGCGATCCGACCTATGTAATATTTGACGGCGATGAAGACGCTTGGGCATACCGCTTTATGAAAGGGTGGAACGCCAGCGAGAATGTGAGTTTTGAATTCGCGAACGCTCACGATCTGGACAATATGACGAGCCGAGCACAGGACGAAGATTATGTTAAACGCAATCTTCGCAACAGAATGAATGGATCGAGCCAGGTACTTGTCCTGATCGGTGAGAAGACGAAAAACCTTTTTCGCTTCGTGCGCTGGGAAATGGAATTGGCTCTTGATCTAGGTCTGCCGATAATCGCAGCAAACCTTAACGGCTCGCGGCAACAAGATGTGAGCTGTCCGCCTATCATCAGGGACAAATGTGTTGTGCACGTGCCGTTCAAGATGAAGGCCATCAAGCACGCGCTAGCCAATTGGCCGAGCGAATTTCATCGGCTTTCAAACGCTCAGCGTGGCGATGGCGCCAGGAGCTATGGCGAAAGCACCTATCGCGATCTCGGCTTATAATCGCCACCTAAAAGCACTTAGCCGCCCAAACATCCTCGCCATCCGCTGGCGGCGACTAGCCTTAGCAACGTCCGCCAGCGTGTTCCGAGCTTGCCGAGCGATGATAAGAAGAGACGTCCGATTTGCTGAGTTTGGCTGAAAGCTGCAGGTCATGTGCAACCTATTAGAGGAGCCCCGCTCGAAGCGTCGGATCGTCAGACAAGATCATGTCGCGCGAGGGCGCTGGTTTCGCGAGGAAAAGGAGCGGCTGTTCGATGTTTGAGGCTTGATCCAGCGTTTCGAGACTGCACGAGCGGCCAGCATTGATGGAGGCAGCTTTTCAGGCCGCGCAATTCTGTCGGCTCGCCCCCTCCTGCGAGCCGCAGCTCGGCTCGCCCTGCGCAGCAACCACGAATTTGCGATCGCAAGAAAGGCAACACGCTGACGATAGAACTTGGCGGCGCTGGTCGGCTGCGAATCAAGATGTCAATGGCAAGGAGCTCTCGCCGCGCGTCTTTGCCGGGCCGAACCTTCTGGCTATGCTCCTTCGAGAAGTCTGCCGAGCACCAGCCGCCGCACCGCCAAAGCTATCAATATGCGCGAGGGCACGACCTCAGCCTCTCAGCGCTGGCCAACCAGGTTGGAGCCTGTGCCGCGGCACGGAACCCGCTGCCTGCTGATCGAGGCGAATGTGCTTTGCCCCTGATCACCTCATTACCACCCTTGGGAAGGGCAAGACCGATCCGGACCGTCAGAATGTAAGGGATGACCGGCAGTTCGGCGGAACATGGCCGCCGGCGCTCTATCGTGCCTCGCGCGGCCGGCGGGAACAGCGTCCCGAGCGCTATTCATCCGTCAATATCGCCCGCTAATCGGGCACTATGCTGGGCGCATGCGCGTCGTAAGCTGTTCGTGTTTGCAGGACGCGCCCCCGACCCTCGGCTAAGGCGAAGGTGACGCCTTAGTTTTCACGGCAATTCGGGCCGATCCCGCGAATTTCACGGCGAATAACCTGCATTCCCGAGAAACTCAAGGGACGTTTCCGGTATGCTATTTGCTAAACAGGTGGCTGGCCGAGTGCCCTCCGCCAATTTATCGCGAGGAGAGGGACATGCGCTTGAGCAATCTGGGAACCGAGCAACTCCGGGAGAAGGATAGAAGCTTCGTCTTCCATCCTTCTACGCATCTGGCCAAGCACAGCCGAGGCGAAACGCCAAATAGGATTATGGCCGGTGCGGAAGGCGTCTATATCTGGGACACCGAAGGCCGAAGGAGCCTCGACGGTTTCGGAGGACTCTACTGCGTCAACATGGGATATGGATGCACGGAGATCGCCGAGGCCATTGCCAGGCAAGCACACGAATTGCCGTTCGCGCACGTCTATGCCAGCCAAGGTACGGAGCCGGTCGCCCTGTTGGCAGAGGCCGTGGTCGAGTATTTCGGTCAGAACATGCGAAGGGTCTATTTCGGCCTCTCCGGTTCCGATGCCAACGAAACCAACATCAAGCTGGTCTGGTACTATAATAACATTCTTGGCCGGCCCGAAAAGAAAAAGATCATCTCGCGAAATCGCGGCTATCACGGGTCTGGATTGGTCACGGGTAGCCTAACTGGCCTTCCCTTCTTTCACAATTTCTTCGACCTGCCTCTGGATTTGGTGCGCCATACAACCACGCCGCACTATTACCGCCAGGCGCGTGTCGAGGAGAGCGAGGAAGCGTTCTCCCGGCGCTGTGCCGATGAGCTTGAAGCCTTGATCCTGGCCGAAGGACCGGAAACGGTTGCAGCTTTTATCGGAGAGCCGGTACTTGGGACAGGAGGTATTGTGCCGCCCCCCAAAGGGTACTGGACGTCCATTCAAGCGGTGCTCGACAAATACGATATCCTTCTAATCGCGGATGAAGTGGTCTGTGGCTTCGCGCGAACCGGCGAGAAGTTCGGTTCCCACCTGTATAACATGCGTCCGGATTTCGTGACCATCGCAAAGGGTTTGAGTTCCGCCTACCTCCCCATCTCCGGGTCAATCATTGGCGACCGTGTCTGGTCGGTTTTGGAACAAGGAACTGAGAAGCACGGCGCACTCGGCCACGGCTGGACATATTCGGGGCACACGCTTTGTGCCGCAGCCGCGCTCGCCAATATTCGACTGCTTAAAGAAAAAAATATTCTGGAGCATGTCCGCGATGTTGGACCGTATTGGCAAGACCGGATGAAGGCCGAGCTGGCGGGACATCCCATCGTTGGTGAAGTTCGCGGAGTGGGTATCCTGTCGGCCGTAGAGATGATGCGGGACCCAAAACAAAGGATACCATTCGAACCCGACCTTCAGGTCGGGGTGCGCACTGCAGCTGCTCTGTTTGAGAATGGTGTCATCGGACGGGCCATGCCGCATGGCGACATCCTCGGTTATGCCCCCCCCCTGATCATTACCCGAAAAGAGATCGACATCATTGTCGACGCGACGGTAAAGTCGGTCGATACCACCTATCGCGCGCTGAAGGCCGAGGGTGCCGTATGATTTTGCGATCGCGAAGGAGCGAGTCCGGAGGCAGGCATGTCCCTGCGCGCTACTGCGCCGAGCAGACCCAAAACTGTTGAATTCCAGATATCTGATCTTGAGCATGCTCCGGGCTATTTCAGTCACGATTTGTAACCGAATCAGTTCTGCCGCCGCTGTCCTGTTGCCCAACGACCAGGACCTCTGTGCGGCGCGCCCTGCGGGTGTACCTCCCCGCCGGCAGGGCGCCCTTTTTGACCCACGTAATCAGTATCATTATGGCCCGTGCGGGATCGAGGGTCTGGTAAAGGTCATCTGCACGTTCCGATGCAGATTGAGCTTAGACGTGCCCTTTACATCATTGCAGCGGGCCATAATCATTGCGGTGAATTTTATCAGGTATATAGAAGGACGATACTCACACGCCACCCCGTTCACAAGGAAAGGCATTTTAATATTGTTGAGACGATTTGCCTATCAAAGAAAAGAAAGCATCGCAACACTTCTTTGCGGATCACGGCGCCCCGGGTGGGGGATGAGCGGCTATCCGAATTGTTATGCTAATGCCGACCCAAATTCCTGCAAAAGCTGGGGTCAATGATGGCTTTTGGTCAGCGCAGGATGATTTCTCCTGATTTGGTCGGTGCAGGGGCGGTCATGATTTAATGCATGGAGATTCTCTGATTGAGCTGTTGAGATCATGAGGCGTCTGCCAGACGCCCATCGGGTGAGCCCAGCATGATTGGGATGACCGACGAAGATCGCAAGTGTGGCAGCATTCTGGAGCCCGGTCAGCCCAGCGACGCCCGCGAATTCAATCACGTTTGTCGGGACATACACGACGCAGCCGGAAGGCGTGCAGAAAGAGGAAGAATCGAGCGCGACGATGACGAGGCACATGCCACTTGTTTTCGAGACATTCCTTGAAAGACTGTCACAGAGTATCGATGAGGCAGATTTCCGGGATGCCATGGCTGAGGCGGCCGGACGACTTGACCTAATCTTCTTTGCCTACCTCTCCTTGCCAGCACGGCCTTCCGGCAAACCGAGGTTAATTTCAAACTATCCACCCCGCTGGACCAGACAGTATCTGGAAAATCAGTATGAGAAACTCGATCCTGTGGTCTTGCGTGCTCGAAATGGCGGCTGCCCGTTTCACTGGGGATCGAATTTGGGAGGCGATAAAATGTCGCCGGCTCAACAGCAGCTATTCGATGAGGCGGCTCAATTCAGCATCTGCTGCGGTTTGACGATCCCAATTGTCGATCTCCGCGGCCGCATCGCTGCGGTTACTTTTGCCGCCGATGAGCCTCGTCCAGTATTTCTTCGGGTCGCTGAGCGGTACGAACAAGCTCTTCAACTGATGGCGGCCTGCTTTCATCGTTGCGTTCGCCGCAAATTGCCGAGCGATCGAACAGTGGATGGGATTTCGCTGACATCCCGCGAATATGAGTGCCTGAGGTGGGCAGCGCGGGGTAATTCAGCCTGGGTGACCGGCCGCATCTTGGGTATCAAGCCACGCACGATCGCTTTTCATTTGGACAATGCCAAGAAGAAGCTAGGCGTGCGAACCCAAAATCAGGCTATAGCCCTTTTGGGGTCCGAAGGGTCCTCAATTGTCTGAGAAGCTTTTTGATCCCCTTGTGCTCGGGCCATTCGATCGCGCGCTTTGTATCGAGCGTTGACTGGATGCCGAGATCTTCTGTTCCGCCGGCTCGGGCGATGCAGCCGTATTCTTCCAGTCCGCGCCGGTGATCATAGTCTATGGGTGCTCGAGCGGGTGTGTCGTCGCTGACGAGCTAGTCGTGCGGTTATATAGTTTCCGAGGATGGCCCGCTTGCATACCTGCCTGCCGGTAATCTCTAACCCTTGACTTAGGGCGATGGCTATCGGTTATGCGGCTTGAAAGCGAAGAGGTGGACCCTTCGTCGAGCGTCGGTACGATATGGAGTGCTGCTCCGGGCTAATACCCATCCAGACAGAGCGGAACCTTCTATCACGTCAGACGCTCGGACAGTTGCCAAACCCCGATTTCCTGGGAACTGAATTGTGCTCGCCACCGGGTCCATTTTGCCGGCGCGTCTGTGGTGCAGGCCCCGATCAGCCTGACCAATGGCACAGGAACGCTTCTATGACCGAGCACTGCGAATTTGTCAGCTGGCGAACAATTCCTTGTAGCCGCTCGTCACCATCCAGTTCGCACGGTCGAGATGACTACGAAGCGCCTTCCTGGCGCGCTCCGGTTCAAGTGCCGGATCAATGCCGAGGATCAGTTGGGCCATTTCCTCTTCGGGCGCCTCATCGGCTGAGGCGTCCAGGAGCCTCATATAGATGGTAAAGTGCGCCCTGTCGTAGGCGGTAAGACGGTCAGACCAAGGGACTTCGTCGAGCAGTGTTGAGCTTTGAGTCCTATCTGTTCCCGTTGATTGATTCATGTCTGCCGCGAACCTCGCATGTTGATCGCTGGATCCAAGGCAGAATATCCCAAAATGGGATAATCCGAAACGGGGATTAGTCGCTGAGCCGGTCTCTACCTGCCGGTTCACCTAAATGCCCAAATCTCTTCGATCTCCCCGCCACCAGCGGTTTCTGGCCCAGTTGATCTCACTGCGCAATGTCAAAGGGCTGACGCAGGCGCAGGTGGCTGAGAAGCTTGGTCGTCCGCAATCTTTCGTGGCGAAATATGAGGGTGGCGAACGGCGTCTCGATGTCATTGAGTTTCTCGACGTAACTGCGGCCCTCGATGCTGATCCGTGTGAGATTCTGTTGAGCCTGCGCACGTAGTGGGCGCCCGCGCCCATCACCGCGCGTGCCGTGTGCCGGTGGGTCGAGCCCCGCTTTTCTTGGCTCTGGCGTCTCGACCATTCCGCTGCGCCTCCTAGCGCGTCGTTAGACTCTCGCAATTCGCTCTGTTTTGTGCCTTTCTCAGCAGGTGGCGCCGCATCCTTCTAGGCCCGCCGCGGCGTCCCGCAACCCTTAGCTAGGTGTGAGCTTTCAGTAGGTTGTCCATCCGGTCCTTCGGATGCGGTGCGGCTCAGACGGCGGGCCCGTTCCTGTCATGACTCGCCGCCGCACCGCTTCCTGGGAAGCAGCCATTGGCGAGCGGAGGACAAAATGATGAGACAGCGAAGCGCTGGGCCATCCGCGCCGACTGGAAGTCCTCGCGATCATCTTCGGGCGCATTCGCGCTGTGGTGATGCGTCGATGCATGGTGGTTACGCGACTTCGTTGCTTCAAGCGAAGCGACCGCACCGCCCATTTCGTCAACTGGCGAACAAATCCTTGTAGCCGCTCGTCACCACCCAGTTTGCACGGTCGAGATGACTGCGAAGGACGTTCCGTGCGCGCTCCGGTTCGCGTGCCGGATCAATGCCGAGGATCACATGGGCCATTTCCTCTTCAGTGGCGTTGTCGGCTGAGGCGTCCAGGAGCCTCATATAGGTTGTAAAGTGGTCCTTGTCGTAGGCTGTAATGCGGTCCGACCAGGGGACCTCGTCGGCAAACGGCGTGTTCGATTTGGGCTGTAACATCGCTAATTCTATCTCCGGAGAATGGACCGGCGAAGCCCTCTGGCTGCTAAATGTGGATTACATATTATAGTTGATAAACTCAAGCCGCCTGATCCGCTGGCTTGCGTGCATGGATATGCGCAAGTTGGTCGGACGGAATGTGCAGAGGATCAGGCAAAGGAAGCGTCTGACGCAGGAGCAGCTTGCGGAGATTTCCGGGTTCAGTCAGCAGTACATCAGCGGCTTGGAGAAAGGCCGAAGAAATCCGACAATTATCACGATCTATGAACTGGCATTGGCCCTCGGCGTCAGCCACATGGATCTGGTTCGGCCCGACAAACAGGCATGATACACCCGCCCTCCAAGTAGCTGGCCGCCTGATGGCGCGCGCCGGGTGCTCGTGAACCCACGCTTTTCTTAGGGTCCCCCGGCAGCCCCTGCCATTTGGCTCGCCCTGGCCCGGCGCACCCTATTGGACAGTCGGCCGCTGCGGTTTTTGTCAGCCTTTCCTGGGGCGGTCGGCATTGCCTTTTAGGCCCGCCGCGGCCTCCCGCAACCTTCGCTCTCGCTTCAGGTCCTTCTCTTGGTTACGGTCCTTCGGATGCGGTTCGCCTCTTTCAGCGGGCCTAATCGCTTTCTGCCGCCCACCCCACGGGGACAGGCACGCGAGACTAGTATGGAGCGTTGCGGTTAGCGCACGAACAGCAAAGGAACTGAAAAAAACAGGCAACTGTCGCAGCATGGCTGAACCAACCATCTTGTCGGCATCTAGGAGCCGCGTGTTCGCCTTGAGGCCCTGCCGGTAGGATCCCTGCAGTTGAAGTCATTGTCGGCATTCTGACAACGATGGACATGAACCGCCGAACTATCAAGGCGACCAGGTTGTTGTCTAGCAATGGTTTTCCGAATCGGCACGGCACTTGCGTTACCAAAAACAAGTACGCCGCGGCACGGACCGCCCAAGGCTGAACGACCTGATCTGTTCGACCCTCGCAGCAGGGTGGATGGCTAACACAAAGGAAACTTTGAAGGTGGACGTTTTCGAAAGTTCTCCAATACCTGTCAGGAAAACACGGACGCCATCTTTCTCGGTGGATCTAGCCTTGCTGGGAGTCGCATTCGTTTGGGGGGCGAGCTATCCGGTCGGGAAAGGCGCACTGTTCTACGCGCCGGTTTCGATACTTGTCCTTTATCGCTTCCTGATTACTACGATCATTACGGCAGTGGCTGCAAGACATGAGATCGCATTGGTCTCCTGGGGCGATTTCATCCGCGGCTTCGCATTGGGAACAATACTTTTTTGCATCTTTATTGCTGAAACTTACGGCGTTGCCTCGACAAGCGCAATGAACACGGCCTTGATCATATCGCTTTGTGTGATTTTCACGCCGATCATCGACTATGGGCTATCACGGCGACTTCCACCTACGGGCATTTTGGCAAGTGCTGCCATAGCGTGCATCGGTGTCGGCATTCTCACTGGCGGGATCAGCAGGTTCAGCCCGGGTGACGCGCTTGTCTTGGGGGCCGCGATTCTGCGAGCGGTTATGGTCGTTTCCACCAAACGCCTTCTGGCCGGCCGGCAGATTTCATCTGCAGCCCTGACGGCCATCCAGGGATCGACGGTGGCAACACTTACTTTCGTTTTGGCCGTCGCTCAGTTCGGAATTTCAGGCCTTGTTGTGAGGGCCACCCTTCAGTTTTGGGGCGCTGTTGCCTTCCTTGCACTCTTCTGCACCCTCGCTGCATTCTACATTCAAAATGCCGCAGTGAGAAAATCCACACCGACACGGGTTGGCTTCTTGATGGGAACAGAACCTTTTTTTGGTTTCGTTCTAGCGCACCTTCTTCTGAATGAGCCTTTGACAGTACCGAGCTTGATAGGCGCAGGCCTCGTCCTCGCTGGGACGTTTGCTGGCATCTGGTTTGAGAGCAGGACATCCAAATGAACCCCAACTTGGCTTCCACCAAACCCGCCATCGGCGGCATTTCGAGTTTTGAAGATCTGGAGGCTTTTCCGGACCGAACCGCACCAGTTGCAACCATGTTCAGCGGCGGTCTCGACAGCACCTATCTTCTCTACAAGCTGCAAAGCCTTGGCTTTGCGAACATTGAAGCTGTCGCAGCGGATGTCGGAACGCGCATCGATCAGCCATTGTTGGAACGGACGGCAGCCATGTTCGGCGCGCGCTTTGTCTGCCTCGAAGGGCGGGATGCCTTTGTCGAACAAGGCGTGAAATCAGCCATTCGAGCCCACGCCAAGTACCTTGGCATCTATCCGTTGAGCAGTTCGCTGAGCCGTCCCATAATCGCATCTTTGGTTGTTAATCATGCAAGGTCAATCGGCTCACGGCTGGTTCTTCATACAGCAAACCTTTCTCAAAACAGTCTTCCGCGCCTTAACAATAGCATTAAGCGCTCAGGATTTTCCGGCAACTTCGGCAGTCCGTATGAATGCTCTGTGATATCCCGACAACAGAAGACCTCCGACCTGTCCAAGTGTGGAGCGACTTTTGTGGCGGACCGTACGTGGAGCGCGGACGAAAACCTCTGGTGTCGGGAATTCGAGTCGGGGCCTTTGGAAGATCCCGAGAACTTTTCCATCCCCGAGGAGGCATTTGCTTGGACGCGCAACATTCCCGCAGAGCAGCCGGTAGAGATCAAACTCGGGTTTGCAGACGGAAGTCTCGTGTCAATTGATGACCGTGATGTTGCATTGGTCGACGCAATCCCGTTCCTGAATAACACGGTCGGCAAATTCGGGCACGGCCGCTTTGTCGGGCTTGAACACATCACAACCGGCCAAAAGGTTCTCGAAGTCCGCGAGGCCCCTGCGGCGGCCATTATCTTCGACGCGCTGCGTCACCTCGAAACCGCTTCTCTTGACGTGGCATCAATCGTTTTGAAGCAAGGGCTTGAGCAAGCCTGGTCCCAAGAGGCGGTTTCAGGTGCATGGGGCAGTACTATTCACCAGATGTGCGAACGGGCCATTGCATCCGCCCTCGAGGGCGTTAGCGGGAGCGTCAGCTACATAGTCGATCACACACGCTTTTTACCTCGGTCGATCCGAGCCAGGACACCGAGATACATTAGGGACCGCCACCTTTGGGAATACCAAGCCGCAACCCACATAGCGTCGTCCAAAGCGTTCCGTCCTCGCCAAGTCGCCAAAAGGGAGACACCCGTGGAAAACAACGCACCCCAGGCACCGGCCAACCTCAGTCAACAATGCACTGACGGTCTGGTGACAAATGGATGGTGGTTTTCAAAAGGCGAGCGCGCCGAAGCCTGCTTTGGCATCGAAATTGATGCAGCCTGGAAGAACTTTGCTGACCATTGGAATCGACTTCTTCTCGATGAATACATGCGTGACGGCGGAACATATCGTTACCGGCGCTATAGCGCTTTTGAATATGACGCAACTGACGGAATCTTTAGGCTCCTACCCCACGCCCCCTACGAACAATCACAAAGTGTCAATCATCTGAATGGCGGCTTCAAGCGCCACTTCGAGCCCCTTGAAAACTCCTTTATAGACCATCCCGTCTTAGAAAAGATTCTGACAGGTTTCTGCAGAATTCTATGTGAAGCCGCCCGACATGATCGTTGGAATATCAAGATCCATCCCTACCGGATTGTCGCGCGCGATGGTGTAAACGGCAAACCGGCACCCGAGGGCCTTCACCAGGACGGGGTGGACTTCATTGCTTGCTATATGATTGGGCGGGTCAACGTCACCGGCGGCATGAGCATGATCACCGACGCCTCAAAGGAGTTCCTCGGCGAGGTCGAAATGAACTCCCCGAATGATTTTGTGATCTGCAACGACCGCGAAACCTTTCACGATGTATCGTCGATTGTGGCCGAAAACCTGAAAATGCCGTACGCTTATCGCGACGTCCTTGTGATCGCCTTCGAGAAATTATAACGCCCAGCGCGCCGAGAGCATTTCAACAAGGTTCAATACGGCTTGGTATCCTCTCGGGTGTTCCTGGTGCGGGAACAATGCAGGATTAATTTCTTGCATCTAAACACCTAGATAGCAGTTTCGCCTCCTCTGGTGTGATGGTTTTTGGCCTCGCGGATCTCGCGTAATACGAATGACCGTGGTCACCCCCGATCTTCGCAAGAAAGTGAGAAATTATCCTCATGCTGTCCGACGAGGTGGTCCGCGGCTTCGGAGTAACCGCTGTTTTGCCCTCACATTGTCCGCAGTTGCCTGATCTGTGATCGACGTTCCATGGACGAGCGACAAGGAGTTTCTCCATGGACACTACGTTGGAGGTTCTCACGTCACGGCGGGGCCGACGTGAGGCGCATCGCCAATGGCCGGATGAGGTCAAGGCACAGATCGTTTCGGAGAGCTTGCGTCCGGGCGTGACGGTGAACGAAGTAGCGGAGCGCCACGGGCTGAAGGCCAACCACCTGTCGTCCTGGCGCACGCTGGCGCGGCAGGGCAAGCTGGTTCTGCCCGCGCCAGAGGATGCCGTGGAATTCGCGGCAATGGTCATTGATACGCCCGCGCCGGAACCGCCAACCGCGAAGCAGACCTCCCGCGCCGAGATCGTTGTCGGTCCTGTCACAATCCGTCTTGAGGAAGGTGCGTCTGCTGCCCGGATCGCTGCCATCGCGCGTGCCTTGGCAGCGGCGACATGATCTTTCCATCGAACCGCGTGCGCATCATGGTGGCGACCAAGCCGGTAGACTTCCGCAAGGGGCATGATGGATTGGCGGCGCTGGTAAAGAACGAGCTGCACAAGGACCCGTTCACCGGAACAGTCTTCGTGTTCCGGTCACGCAAAGCGGATCGGTTGAAGCTGATCTACTGGGATGGCAGCGGCATCGTGATGGCCTACAAGAGGCTGGAGGAGCACAGCTTCACCTGGCCCGGCATCAAGGACGGCCTGATGACGTTGAGCCATGCCCAGTTCGAGGCACTGTTCGCGGGCCTGGACTGGCAGCGGGTTCGCGCCGTCGAGACCAGAGCGCCGAGGG
The DNA here is from genome assembly GCF_004023175.1 of Mesorhizobium sp. M7A.F.Ca.MR.362.00.0.0. NCBI lineage: Bacteria > Pseudomonadati > Pseudomonadota > Alphaproteobacteria > Hyphomicrobiales > Phyllobacteriaceae > Mesorhizobium > Mesorhizobium sp. M7A.F.Ca.MR.362.00.0.0. Next base: position 9,758 of record NZ_RZTF01000030.1, on the reverse strand, counting down.
TGATAGAATAGCTGCGGCACGATGACTCAGCACAACAAATTCCGAAGGCAAAACGGACCGGGCTTTGGTAGGTTCCGGCCATGCTGGACGCCGCTGATCTTCCCGATGATGTTGCCGCCCTGAAGGCGATGCTGATCGCGGCGAAGGCGCGCGAGACAGGCAAAGACGCCCAGATTTGCCCGCAAGGATGAGCGGATAGAACGGCTTGAGAAACTGGTCTCGGCCTTCAAGCAGGCAGCCTTCGGGCGCAAGTCCGAGAAGGCCGATCCCGACCAGTTCGATCTGGCGCTGGAAGACCTGGAAACGGCCATGGCAACAATCCATGCCGAGGAGGAAGCCGATGCTCGTCCTGGGAACAGGGTCACTAGGCCGCGCGCGACCAATCGCGGCTCCCTTCCTCAGCATCTTCCTCGTGTCGAAGAGGTCCTTGAACCGGAAAGCCTGATCTGCTCCTGCGGCGGTTATTTGCATTATATCGGCGAAGATGTGGCGGAGCGGTTGGACGTAGTCCCGGCGCAGTTCCGCGTCATCGTCACCCGTCGCCCTAAATATGCGTGCCGTGCGTGCACTGACGGCGTCGTTCAGGCTCCGGCTCCACTACGACTGATCCAGGCAGGCCTACCGACAGAAGCGACCGTCGCCCATGTCCTGGTCTCCAAATATGCCGATCACCTTCCGCTTTATCGGCAGGCCCAGATCATGGGCCGCCAAGGCATTGATCTCGACCGTTCCACGCTCGCCGACTGGGTCGGCCGCGCAGCCTATGAGTTGCGTCCCGTCTTCGGTGCGCTGATTGCCGACTTGAAGCGCTCGTCCAAGCTCTTCATGGACGAGACCCGTGCCCCGGTTCTCGATCCCGGCTCGCGCAAAACCAAGACCGGATACTTCTGGGCGCTTGCGCGGGATAATCGAGCATGGGGCGGCGGTGCTCCGCCAGGTGTGGCCTTCACCTACGCTCCCGGTCGCGGGGGCATTCATGCCGAACGAATACTGCAGGGATTCTCCGGCATCCTGCAGGTCGATGGCTATGCCGGATACAACAGACTGATCGCACCTGACCGTATCGGATCAGACATTCGGCTTGCCTATTGTTGGGCCCACGCCCGGCGCAAGCTGGTTGAGATCACTCGCAACGGAACAGCGCCGATGGCCGAGGACGGTGTCAAACGGATTGGTGAACTGTATCGGATCGAGGCCGAACTGCGCGGCCTTGACCCGGAGGCTCGCCTTGCTGGACGGAAGGAACGATCAGCGCCGCTGGTCTCCGACGTGCAGGCTTGGCTCGTCCATCACCGCGCCCGTGTCGCGACAAAGTCCCCACTCGGCGAGGCGGTGGCCTACATCGCCAAATACTGGGACGGTCTGAAGCTCTTCCTGACCGACGGTCGCATCGAGATCGACAACAACAGCGTGGAACGAACCATCCGGCCTATCGCCCTCAATCGGAAGAACGCGCTCTTTGCGGGCCACGACGTCGGAGCCGAGAACTGGGCGAACCATCGCCTCGCTCGTCGAAACCTGCAAACTCAATGCCGTTGACCCGCAGGCCTACCTGACCGCCACGCTCACCGCCATCGTCAACGGCCACAAGCAGAGCCGGATCGATGAGCTGCTGCCTTGGAATTATCCGCTTGAGTAACGCGTGCACAAAAATCGCAGTTTTGCCGAAGCGGACAAATCTTCGTTCAGAGCATCACAGCTTGACCAGTTGCTTGCCGAAGTTCTCTCCCTTCAACATCCGAACGAAAGCGTGGGGCACGGTCTCAATCCCTTCCGCAACATCTTCCCGTGTCTGAAGCAGTCCCTGTCTGTACCATGACAGCAGATCGGCAATCGCGATCTCGTATTCTCCCTCGTGGTCGTCGAGCAAGAACCCTTCTATCCGCGCACGGGTGATCAGCGTCCTTCTGAGATGCCTGAGGCCGATATCGGGCTGGTCAAACCGGTCGGCCAAGGCAATAGTCCCGACGACCACCACCCTGCCAAAGGTGTTGAGGTTTAACATGGCTGCGTCGTGAATCGGCCCGGCGGTGTTGTCGATAAAGACATCGACGCCTTTGGGGCATGCGGTCGCGACATCTGCCACGAGATCAGGCGAGCTTCGATGATTGACGCCTGTCCGATATCCAAGCTCCCTGCACCATTCCAGCTTCTCGTCCGAGCCCGCAACAGCGACTGGGTCGAACCCTTTGATCCGCGCGATCTGTCCCGCAATCTGCCCTACAGCTCCAGACGCGGCAGAGATCAACACCGTTTCCCCCACCTTCGGATTTGCGGTTCTGAGGAGGGCAAAGTAGGCGGTGAGACCGGGCATGCCGAGATAGCTCAGCGCGGACTGAATCGGAGCGTCCGTAGTTGTCACTGGCTTGGCCGACGCGGCCGGGATAACGCTAAACGGCTGCCAACCAAAATGATCGCTCATCACGACGTCGCCTGGCTTGAAGTCTGGAGACTCAGACGTAATTACCTCGCCAATTCCGCCGCCGCACATCAGATCGCCAATTTTAAAACCAGTAGCATAATTCTTCGCGGGGCTGATCCGACCGCGCATATAGGGGTCGACGGAGAGCCACAAAGTTTTCACCAGCAGCTCACCATCCGCCGCCTCGGGAATTGGACGGTCCTCCAGGCTCCAGTTCTCGACGGAAGGCATTGCGGAAGGGTAGCTCCGAAGTAGCCAGCTAGGATTCGTGGACATGTCCATCATCTCCTCAAATTGAGCGTTCGCCGCATTGATGCATGAATCCGATTTCCGTGTTAATAGGCGCTGGGTGAGAGACATTATTTTGGATTTCGGAAGAATGGCGCATGGATATGATCGAGGCCATGAAGGTGGCAGTGGCAGTCGCCAGGCATAACAGCTTCTCTTCTGCGAGCCGGGATTTGCGCCTTTCCGCTGCCTCGGTAAGCCGCATTGTGGCAGACCTGGAGGCCGATCTCGGCGTACGTCTCTTTAACCGCACCACCAGGCAGATCAATCTGACGGATGCCGGGATGGAGTTCGTGCAAAAGAGCACCTGCCTCCTGGAGGAGCTTGATCTGATGCGGAGCGCGGTACGCGAACGCCACGAAACCCCTCGCGGCCAGCTCCACGTCTCCTGCGTAACGGCCTTTGGCAATGAGTGCCTGGCACCAGCGGTTCCCGAGTTCGTGAGACGGTTCCCGCAGCTCGAGGTCTCAATCGACCTTGGCAATCGGTTGGTCGATCTTATTGGAGAGCACTTCGATGTCGCCATCCGAGTAGGGCCATTGAACGATTCATCCCTGATTGCGCAGAGAATTTTCACGCAGAGGATCGTGTTCGTCGCTACGCCCCAGTTTTGCGAGCAATATGGGACACCCAGGACCTTGGACGAGATCAAAGCTTGCCCATCCGTTACTCAGGTCAGCCGAGAATGGGGGCGCGTTCATAGGTTTTCGCATCAAGGAAAGGTCATTGACTTCGAAGTGCCGCAGCATCTGACAATGAACTCAGCGCGAGCGGTGAGAAACGCGTGCCTAGCGGGAGGGGGCTACTCCCTCTTGGGCGATTTCATGGTCGCCCAGGATATAGCGGAGAACCGCCTCGTGCGGCTGCTGCCGGATTATGAACCCATCGAGCAACCGATCTTCGCCTTCTATGCTCAGCGACGTCACACCCCACGTAAAGTCAGGGTGTTTATTGACTATTTGGCGGAGGTCTTCAGTGGCAAGAATACCACGTGAGACCTCATGACCCCGCACCCAGTCTAGGTGCCGATGGCACACCGCTTACGCTTCGGAGGCACCGGGAACTGGTTTGGTAGCCAGACATTTGGCATGGAACCGGACATGCTCTCGATCGCCAAGGGGCTTTCATCCGGTCACCTGCCCATTGGCGGCGTCATTATCTCCGACAAGATTTATCAATGCGTCGCTGACGAGGCCCACAAGGTCGGCGTGTTCGGTCACGGTTTCACCTACTCCGGTCATCCGGTGATAGCGGCCGTCGCCGCCGAGGCGATCAGGATCTACCGCGAGATCGATTTCGTGACCCAGGCGCGTCGTCTCGGCGATCACTTGCATGGAGCCCTCGCGGACGCGCTCGGCGACCATCCGCTTGTCGGTGAAGCCCGCGGCCGCGGCTTCATCGCGGGGGTTCAGATCGTCGAGGATCGTGCGCCCGTCGCGTCTTCGCGCCCGAGCTGAGGATCGGCGATGTCGAGCGGCGGTGCCGCGAGCACGGCGTCATGATCCGCAATATGGGAGACGTGCTTGCAATCTGTCCGCCCTATGTAATCGCCGAAAGCGAGATCGACGCCTTGGTTGACGGCATTCGTTCTGCACTCGACGGCGCCGCTGCTGCGAATTCCCGGGTCGGTCGGGTGGCATGAGTTCCAGCATTAAGACCGACTGCTTCACTTCAGTGGATATTATCGAGCAAACGCTCACCCGAGGGGTGTGCACTTCATCCGTGTCCGGTACAAAACGTCACCCATGTCTCAGGTCGGGCACGCCGCTCGCCAACGACACCGAGTTCGGCCTCGCGGCCTACTTCTACACCGGCGATCTCGGTCGCGCCTTCCGCGTGATGGAAGGACTGAAGTACCGGCGTCAATGAAGGCCTGATCACCAGGCCGGAGGTGCCGTTCCGCGGCGTCAAGGAATCGGGCCTCGGCAAGGAAGGCGGCCTCCAGGGCATCGTGGATTATCTCGACACCAAACATGTCTGCATCGGCGGTCTCGGCCTCTAGTGGTTCCCGCCTGACATAGGAGTCCAATCAGAGATTCCCTTTCTGGCCTGCGCGTGCGAGTCTGGCGCATGCGCACAGGAAGATCGTTCACCGTTTCGTCGGCCGATCGCGTCCGTCTGACGGCGCTGATCAGGGATCGCAACGCCCCGCAAAAGCATGTCTGGCGCGCCGAGATCGTGCTTTTGCCCGCCGACGGCGTCGGCACCGGCGAGGTCATGCGCCGCATCGGCAAGTCGAAGACCGACGTCTGGCGCTGGCAGGAGCGATTTGCCGCGGAAGGCTGTGACGGGCCGCTGCGCGACAAGACGCGACAGTCGCGCATTCCGCCGCTCGGTCCCGATGTCGGCGAGCGCGTCGTGGCACTGACGCTTGCCGATCCGCTGGGCGAGAGGACCCACTGGACCGCCGACATGATGGCGCAAGCCGCCGCAATCAGCGCCAGCGCCGTCAGGCGCATCTGGAAGGCGCATGGTCTCGCACCCCACCGCTGGCGCCAGTTCAAGCTCTCCAATGATCCGAAGTTCGTCGACAAGTTGCGCGACGTCGTCGGCCTCTATCTCGATGCGCCGGCCCATGCCATCGTTCTGTCGGTCGATGAAAAGAGCCAGATCCAGGCGCTCGACCGCACCCAACCCGGCCTGCCGATGAAGAAGGGGCGGCTCGGTACGATGAGGCACGACTACAAGCGCAACGGCACCACCACCCTGTTCGCCGCCCTTAACGTCCACTATTGCCCCGTTGACGAGAATATCATCTTAGTTGCTTGTAACAATTTGTTCTCCACTTCCGTCTCCATCGTATCTCAGTCAACGCGATGGAGCAGGAATTAACTACAGACATTGTGAAAGTGGAAGAAGGCAGGGCAACCGGCTCTAATCGTGACGTGCCGCTGTCAGATTATGAGGCGGAAGCCCTAAGGCATCTTGCGGTGGCGCTGGGTGGCATTTCGACGACCATTCGGTCCGCCGCCTACAAACACGCGCTAAACTCTAGTCACGCGATGAAGCCCCTAAAGGAGACGGAGGACGCGCTTACTGACTACGACGCCTTGGCGAGGGCGGCGGGCCGAAAGCAGCCGAAAGCGGCGGAGGAGGACGACAGGAAGGGGGACGCCCTAGCGAGAGAGGCCGCCGCACAGGTCAGCAGGATCGTTCAGACCCGATCTTTCCCGCTGGAGCAGACCGCGAAGGGTACCGGTGGCGTCAACGGACTACGTTCGGCAGGTGGTCATGGCAGATAGTCAGCTTGGAGCAGTGTCGGCACTGGGACACGCGCGGCGAGTGGCTCCAGAACGCTTCCTTGCTTCTGTTCCCAGTGTAGATAATAATCCGGATGCTCCGCTTCTGACCTCTTTTTCGGACTATCTGAGCAGGGTGTGCGGACTGGAGTCAAAGTCCCGCGAAGGCGTTCTCCTAGGCAGCCGCCGCTTTCTGGATTGGTTCCATCACCACCATTCCCGGCCAAGACCTCGGCGCGTTGACGGCTGAGCATGTCCTTGCCGCTGTCGAACATCGGCTGTCACTATCGGCGACCTCCGGTACCCGCACCGCAGCAACTTCTCACATCCGGACATTTCTTCGGTTTTTGTATTGGGCTGGCCACCACGACCAGAATCTCGCGCGCGTCGTCCCCAGGACGCCCCACTGGCGTTTGGCTCATCTGACCCTCGAACTCGGCTACGGCCCGTCGACGGTCTTCTTCACATGGGTCGGATTCGACGAAATGGACGAGGTCACAGGCGACGGCCATGCTGAACTGCTCGACGACGGCTCCATCGAGATCACCTTCGTTATCACAATGGCGACGAGGCAATCCTCAAGGCCAAACGGGACACTTCTTCAACGGCCTGCTAGGAGATCCGTGTTCGCCTTGCGCTGACAAAGAAGCTCACACATGACGTCCGGGAGACGATGCCGCAAAGGATTTGGCCGAAGTATTCCACCCACAATACCAAAGCCCGTCCCGATCCAAAGCGCTTCTAAGCACTCGATCTCAGGCGCGAGGCCGGCTGGCCAGTGCACCTTCTTGGTCCGCCGGAAGAAAGCCCCGCCTCTCGACAATGGCTTCATGAGGTCTCGCCCTGCAGTGTCGACCGTAAAAAAGGGCGCGCGAGGCGCCCTTCATTTTAAACCGGCAGTCGGGAAGCGGACTTCACTTGATATTCAAAAGCGGTAGGTGACACCTGCGCCTATCAGCCAGGGATCGAGCTCCGCCTTCCCCGTCAGCTTCGCGCCGGCCACCGTGACGTCGAAGTCCGGCCTCAGGAAAAGCTTCTTCACGTCGAAGTTGAGGCCCCAGTGCTGGTCCACCATATAGTCGAATCCGACCTGCAGCGCCGTGCCGAACGTGTTCTTCACCTTGAGAGCATCAGCGCTGCCAGTGTCCTGGTTGTAGAAGATCGTGTAGTTCACGCCGGCGCCGACATAAGGTTTGAACGCGCCGAGATCGGTAAAATGGTACTGCAACGTGAGCGTCGGCGGCAGCAGCCAAACTTTGCCGATGTTGCCCAACCCTCCGATCGTCCCTTGGCCCGCGATGTTGGCATAGGTGGTACCGAGTATGAGTTCGGCGGCGATGTTGTCGGTGAAGAAATACGAGATATCGAGTTCCGGCGTCACCGTGTCCGAATACGAAAGACCGGAGCCGGGAAGCGTATCAACGTAGCCCAGATCTTTCGTAACGACGCCCAACGCCCGCAGGCGGACCTGCCAAGGGATTGGCGCTTCGGTGACCGAGGCTCCCGTCTCCGCCAGGACGGTCTCTGCTTGCGCAGGCTCCGCGGCGACGGCCTGCTGTCCCACCATGATCAGGGCCACCGCCGCTGCTGTTGCCCGCGCTACGCCCATTCGCGTTCTCGCCATGAGATTCACTCCTTGATGTTCAGAAAGGATGCACTGCACTATTTCGTCTCCTGCTCGAATGAATTGTTGATGGACCTCAAATGCCCCTCTTGCGTTGCAACGCGTTCCGCCGTCTCCGGAGGGTGATCGTTGAAGCCGATTGCGCTGCGGAGAAAATTGGTGCCTAGACTGATGAATGCGGCTTGCTCCCGATTGTCCTCGCCGCAGCCGTGCCCGCCTGCGCTGGCCTCGTAGAAGTAAGCGGGATAGCCAAGAGCCTGCAGTTTTGCGGCCATCTTGCGCGCATGGCCCGGATGGACGCGGTCGTCGCGTTTCGTGGTGGCGATCAGGATAGGCGGATAGGGCTGTCCCGGCGCTGCGGCGTGATAGGCGGAGATTTCCTTCAGGAAAGCCCAATCGTGAACCTTGTCCGGATCGCCATATTCGTCGATCCAGCTCGCGCCCGCCAAGAGCTTGGTGTAGCGACGCATGTCGATAAGCGGTGCTGTGCAGAACAGAGCCCCGAAATGCTCAGGATAGCGGGTCAGCATGTTTGCGATCAGCAGGCCGCCATTTGAGCCACCCTCGGCGGCAATCCGCCTCGGCAGGGTGATGCCCCTTCGCACGAGGTCGGCGGCAACGGCGGCGAAATCGTCATGGGCGAGACGCTTGCCCTCCCTGCGCCCGGCTTCGTGCCAGCGGGTGCCGAACTCGCCGCCGCCGCGGATGTTCGCCTCGACACACGTGCCGCCGCGCTCGAGCCACAGCTTGCCCAGCGGGGAGTTGTAGTAGGGCAGGAATGATACGCCGAACCCGCCATAAGCGGAAAGGTGAATCGGAGCATCTCCGTTCCCGTTCGCCGGACCAACCTGCGTATAGGGGATCAGCTCATGATCGATAGAGACTGCCTCGTGGCGCGTGACCACCAGTCCGGATGCATCGAAATTCTCCGGGCTGCGCTTCAGGATTGCTGAAGCGCTGAGAGACGGCGCGGCATTCAGATCGAACAGCAAGAGCTGCGGCGGCGTGATCGGATCCTGAGCACAGATCAGGACCTCTCCATTGGTCTCGTGAACTGCCGCATCGAATGACCAGACGTCGACAGTACCTTCGGCGGGCAGGGTGTTCAGGACTCGGCGCGTCCATTCCTGGTGGCCGGGAGTGAACATCTCGAAACGCGGTGCGAGATTGACGAGGTAAGAGATAATGAGCTTCCCGTCATTCCAGAAGAATGACTGCATGGAGCGCCTTTCCCCTGGTTGAAACAGGGTCTCAAAACGGCGTCCGCCGGCGAGGAAAGTGGAAAGCGAGATGACGATCAGCGCGTCGGCGGGATGGGTGGTGCCTCCCACCGTCCAGGGCTTGCGCGGCCTTACCGCCAGCCAGTCGCCGAAGACCCGCCACGACGCGTCGCGAGGAAGATCGATCTGCCTCCTCGGCCCGCTCCTATCGCCGATCCAGCTGATCTTCTCGAAGAAGGCCGGCTGCTCGATGAACCAAAGGCGCTCGCTGCGGCCGGTGCGGTCCGAATGACCAGACACTTGGAAGCTTTCGAACCCGGCCTCGAAGATTGCCGGCGTGGTGAGGGGATCCGCGTCACGCTTCCACAGTCGAACTGTGCGCGCATAGCCGGAGCGGGTGGCCATGCCATTACCAAGCGCACTGGAAAGCAGAAGCGTGTCAGGGTCCAGCCAATTAACGTAGCCTTTGGCCTCGGGGAGGTTGAAGCCGTCGGCGACAAAGCTCAGAGAGATCAGGTCGAATTCGCGATGCACGACCGCGTCGCTGCCGCCGCGCGACAGGCGCAGAACGGCTCTTTCCCGTCTCTCCGGCTCGATGGACGCGCCGTCCCAGATCCAGTCCTCTCCGTCGCTAGCCGCGAGAGCATCCAGATCGAGCAGTAGCTCCCATTGGGGATCCGCCTTCATGTAGGCGGCAAGGGTGGTCCGGCGCCACAGTCCGCGTGGATTACCGTCATCTCGCCAGTAATTGTAGAGGTACTGACTACGGCGCGCGATCAGGGGAAGATTGTCGCGATTGTCGAAAATGGCTGTCAGAGCCGCGCGGTCGCGCTCGAACTGCGTTCCACCGAAGTGCTTCAGAGTCCTTGCCGATTGGCCGGCGGCCCAGGCAAGTGCCCGCTCGCCCTCTACATCTTCAAGCCAGACATAGGGATCGTCGTCGGGAGCATCAAGCGTTGGACGGA
>NZ_RZTF01000310.1:5612-7791 GCF_004023175.1 Mesorhizobium sp. M7A.F.Ca.MR.362.00.0.0 | reverse complement strand
GCCCGGCCCAACAGCAACAGCCAGAAATCGGTCGCCAGCGCCGCCAGGATATTGGAACCGACCGCAAGAGCGCTGAGACCAACCAGCACCGCCTTGCGGTTCAAGCGGCCGATGAGAACATTGCTCAACATGGCCGTCACGGCGCCGACGGAAGCGGTGGCGGTGACGACCTGGCCGGCCGTCCCCTCGCTGATGCCGAGATCGCGTGCCATTGGCGTCAGCAGACCTGCGGGCAGGAATTCGGCCGACACCAGGGCAAAGCTGGTGGCCGCCAATGAAATGACCGCGAACCAGGTGGCTGAACTCCACGCGGCTGGTGCATCGGCATCAAGGCCAATCGCGGCGTCTTCAATCTGTAATGTTGTGTCAGTCACGGAAAGACCTCCAAAGTTTGGAGGTCTTAAATAGGCGAGTCCGCTCGGATGATATGTATCTTAGAATCCGAAATTCATATCCATTCGTCCGGGAATTGTGCGGCGCACAACGCCCGGCGAGACATTGGTGATGCGCTTGAACGCGCGCGCGAAGGATGCCTCGGAATCATAGCCCAAACGGGTAGCGACTTCGGCAACCGACAAGCCGTTTTGGCCCAGCAATTCGCGGGCAAGCTGCATACGCAGGCGGGCGAGATAGTGTGCGGCACCCTCCCCCAATACCGCACTGAAACGCTCGGCGAAAATCGAACGCGATTGGCCTGCCACGCCGGCCAGGCTTCCCAGCGTCCAGTTGTGGCCGGGGCTGCGGTGCATGGCCGCCAAAGCGCGGCCTATATGGGGGTCGCGGATGGCTGCGAGCCAACCGGTGGTCGAGGCTCCGTTGCAATTGACCCAGCAGCGTATGAGCCGGGCCGTCAGCAAGTCGGCCATACGCGATACGCGACAGAATCGTGGCGCTGCCCATCTGCGGTTGCGAGGCCTCCACCGTCATGGCCGCCAGCAAAGGACCGACGACCGGGTCATTGCCGGCCACGTCGCAACCCTTGATGACAGGCGGCATCAACGTGATCAATGGGTTGAGCGCATAGGAGTCCAAGGCCATGGAGCCGCAGAAAAGGGTGCTCGTCGCGCCCGTTCCTTGCCGTACCACTTCGCAGACGTTGCCCCCCAACTTGATCACCTGGCAACCTTCGAGCGAGTCCCCTGCAACGTCCGGTGCGCTCGCCAGCCGATGGGCGATGCCTTGCGGCAGCAGCACCAGATCGCCATCGCGCAACTCCTGCCAGCCTTGCGATTCAGTATGAATCCAGCACGGGCCCTGGCCGACAAAGTGAAACCGAAGCAGCTGTTGTTGCGGAAAGTCTATGCTCCATGGGTGCCGGAGCTCGCAGCGGCCATAGTTGACACCACTCAAGCGAAAGTCTTGTAAAACTTCGCTGAGCGCATCCATCGGGATATGTGGCGTCGAAGACGGCCGGGACGAATAGTCAGGCATATACGTGATATAGATGCCGAACGTCCGGCAGGCAAGCGGGGACCGTTGTTCCACCAGGGGAATCGCTGCAACCGCACCCTACCCTTCCCGGCAGATTTCTCGCCTTGCCTCCCACTCCAACTGCATGCAAGGAGTTTCTGCTAGACACAGGGACAAGAGGCATGGCGGCGGAAGCATCGGGCAGTGATCTGATTCAGGTGGTGGCACTGCTTGCTGCCGGCGTCGTTGCCGTTCCGATCTTCAAGCGCATGGGCCTTGGCTCGATCCTCGGCTATCTGGCCGCCGGCGTGGTGATCGGTCCGTTCGGCCTCGGCGTCTTTTCCGAATCGGAAGCCATTCTTCATGTCGCCGAGCTCGGTGTGGTGATGTTCCTGTTCATCATCGGGCTGGAAATGCAGCCGTCGCGGCTGTGGGGCCTGCGCCGCGAGATCTTCGGCCTCGGCGCGCTGCAGGTCGGCGTCTGCGCGCTGCTGCTGACCGGTGTCGGCATGGCGGGAGGGTTTCCGATCGCGCAATCCTTCGTCGCCGGCGCCGGCTTCGTGCTGACCTCGACGGCGATCGTCATGCAACTCCTGGAGGAACGCGGTGAAATCGCCGCACCGAAAGGCCAGCGCATCGTATCGGTCCTGCTGCTCGAGGACCTTGCCATCGTGCCGCTGCTGGCCCTGATCGCGTTCCTGGCGCCCGGTGGAGCCGACACCAGCCTGTCGGAGCGGCTGACTGAGGTCGGCATCGGCCTTGCCGCGAT
>NZ_RZTF01000310.1:0-5602 GCF_004023175.1 Mesorhizobium sp. M7A.F.Ca.MR.362.00.0.0 | reverse complement strand
CCGGCCGTTATCTGCTCAACCCGTTCTTCCGCATCCTGGCGGATGCCCGTGCCCGCGAGGTGATGACGGCGGCGGCACTTCTGGTCGTCCTTGGCTCCGCCCTCGCCATGCAGCTCAGCGGCCTGTCGATGGCGATGGGTGCCTTCCTGGCCGGCGTGCTTTTGTCTGAATCGACCTTCCGCCACCAACTCGAAGCCGACATCGAACCCTTCCGCGGCATCCTGCTTGGCCTGTTCTTTCTCGCGGTAGGCATGTCGCTCGACCTGCATGTGGTCGCGGCGAACTGGCGGCTGATCGCCATCTATGTCGTCGCCTACATGGTGATGAAGGCATTCGGTATCTACATCGTCGCCCGCATCCTGAAATCAGGCCACCGCGAAGCCCTGGAGCGCGCGGTCTTCATGGCACAAGGCGGCGAATTCGCCTTTGTCCTTTACTCGGCGGCCGCGGCGGTCGGCATCATCGATGGCCAGGCCAACGCGACGCTGACGGCGATCGTCATCATCTCCATGGTGCTGACGCCGCTGGCCATCATCGCCTTGCGCTATCTGACGCCGCGTGACGAGCAGTCGCTCGACGGGGTCGATGTCGCCGATGGCCTGACCGGCAGCGTGCTGGTCATTGGTTTCGGCCGCTTCGGCCAGATCGCGAGCCAGCCGCTGCTGCTGCGCGGCATCGACGTCTCGATCATCGACAATGACGTCGAGATGATCCAGGCGGCGGCCGATTTCGGCTTCAAGGTCTATTATGGCGACGGCACGCGACTGGACATCCTGCATGCCGCCGGCGCCGGCCGTGCGCGTGCCGTGCTGATCTGCGTCGACAAGGCCGATGTGGCTGTTCGCATCGCCCAGTTGATCAAGGCTGAGTTTCCTTTGCTCACCGTGCTGGCCCGCGCTTTCGATCGTGGTACCGCGCTGCAGCTCATTCGCGCCGGCGTCGACTACCAGCTGCGTGAAACCTTCGAATCCGCACTTGTTTTCGGCGGCTCGGCCCTGGAATCGCTGGGCGTCGATCCCGAAGACGTGGCTGAAACGATCGAAGACGTCAGGCGCCGCGACACCGATCGCTTCGAAACCCAGCTTGCCGAAGGCATTCGCGCCGGACAGCGCTTCCTGAGAGGCAATATCGGTACGCCGATTCCGACACCGCTCTCCACGCCGCGCCGGCCTGGTCAGGCACTCAATGAAGAAACCGCGGGTGTGCTGCACAAGTCCGAACCCGCCGATTGAGCAAGGAATTAGGCATGGAATTGGACAGCAGGGCCCTGTCGGTCACCAAATTCTGGCGCGATGCCGGCGAGGATGCCTGGTTCGAGAAGAACGAGGCATTCGATGCCGAGTTCCGCGACCGCTTTCTCGGCCTGCACTACGCCGCCGCGCGGCGTGAATGCGACGACTGGCTGGAACATGCCGAAGGCGCGCTGGCGCTGATGATCCTGCTCGACCAGTTTCCGCGGAACTGTTTTCGCGGCACCGGCCATATGTACGCGACCGATCCGCTCGCCAGATATTTCGCGGAGAGGGCGATCGCGGCTGGTCATGACCTGGCACTCGAGGAAGAACTCCGCGTTTTCCTCTACCTGCCTTACGAGCATTCGGAACTGCTGGCCGACCAGGACATTTCGGTCGAACTGACGCAGGCCAGGGCCGAGCCATACCTGAAGTACGCTGTCGAACACCGCGATATCATTCAGAATTTCGGCCGTTTTCCGCACCGAAACAAGATGCTTGGCCGCGAAACCACCCCGCAGGAGCAGACGTTCCTGGATGGCGGCGGCTTCTCCGGTTAAAGACCCCGCTCCAAGGTGTGTTGAGATTCAGGTCAGGCCGAGACGAAAACGGTGGGTTCCGAGAACCGGAGCGGAGCGTACATTTGGGTACGTGAGCACCGGAAGCGCAGGAACTCGCCGTTTGCAGGCCGGCATCACCTGAATCTCAACACACCTAGGCCAACCACCAATCCCGGCCGGAGGACAATCGCTCGATGCCTGAAGTATCGACGGCGACCAGCCGGTCGGTGATGCTGCGACCGCTGACAACCAGGCCGGGCGCGATCTCGGCCAGCGGCGCCAGCACGAAGGCGCGCTCCAGCATGCGCGGATGCGGCACCTCCAGTCCGGTCTCGTGGATGACGCGGTCCCCGAACACCAGAATGTCGATATCGATCAGCCGCGGCCCCCAGCGCTCCTCCCGCACCCGCTTCAGCTTGCGCTCCGCATCGAGGCAGAGGTCGAGCAAGGCACGCGGTGCAAGCACGGTGGAAATCTCGGCGGCCGCATTGAGAAAATCGGGCTGATCGAGCTTGCCCCAGGGCGGCGTGCGATAAAGCGAGGAGACGCCGGTGACACGCGTATCCGCGTCGGCATCCAGCATGCGCAGCGCCGCGCCCATGGATTTCGCCGGATCGCCAAGATTGCCGCCAAGGCTGAGATAAACGGTGCTATTCGGGCCAGACAACGGTCACCTCGACATAATCGAGCACGCCAGGCACCGGTGCGTTCGGCTTGCGCACCGTGATCTCGGCTTTCTTAATCTGCGGAAAACGCGCCGTCAGCGCACGGGCCACTTCGAGCGCCAGCGACTCGATCAGAAAACGGCGCTGCCCGGTGATGATCTTCTCAATGACGGTGAATGCAATGCCGTAGTGGACTGTATCCTCGATCGAATCCTCGGCAAGCGCGCGGCCTGGATCGACGGTGAGAACAGCATCGACATAGAAGCGCTGGCCGAGCCTTTCCTCCTCGTCCAGCACGCCGTGCCGGGCAAAGAAAGCGCAGTTCTTCATGCGGATGACATACATCGCTCAGTTTCTCGCCTGGTCCGTCCGACGCGCCAGCATAGCATCCGCGAGCGCCAAAGCGTCCACGTTGAATGCGACATCGTGGACGCGAAACAGATCGGCGCCCTGGAGCCTCAATATAACGCTGGTCGCCGCTGTTCCGACCCCTCTGTCGGCGGCATCACGGCCGGTGACCGTGCCGATGAAGCGTTTTCGCGACGTACCGGCCATCAGCGGCAGGCCGAGGGCATGCAATTCCGAAAAGCGTGCCATCAGGTCGAGATTTTCCTCCGCCGTCTCCTTGGCGAATCCGAAACCGGGATCGAGCACGATACGATCGTCGGCGATGCCGTTCTGGCGGGCGATTTCCAGCGACCTTCGCAGGAACGTCAGTTGATCGGAAATCACATCCGGCAGCTTCTGGCGATCCCGCCCGGTATGCATGATGACAAGCCCCGCGCCGGTGTCGGCGGCGACACGCGCAATATCGGGCTCGCGCTGCAAACCCCAGACATCGTTGACGATATGCGCGCCGGCGGCGACCGCCAGCCGCGCCGTGTCGGCACGATAGGTGTCGACCGAAATCAGCACCTCGCTCACGCCCGCCAGCGCTTCGATCACCGGCAGGATGCGCTCCTGTTCCTGGCTGGCCGATACCGCGGCAGCACCTGGGCGCGTCGATTCTCCGCCGACATCGACAACCAGTGCCCCTTCCCCGATCATGCGGCGCGCCTGGGCCAGCGCCTTTTCAGGGGCGTCGAACTGGCCGCCGTCGGAAAAGCTATCGGGCGTGACATTGAGGATGCCGACGACCACGGCCTTGCCGCCAAGGTCGAGATGGCGTCCATGCGCCAAGTGCCATCGCCTGGCCGTCATTGCTCATCGACCATGGAGTTCATCAATCATGTGTGATCCCTGGCGGATCAATTTCATTGCGCCGGCAACGGCCGTAAAGCAAGGTGGTCGAAGAGGCAACATGATGAAACGATCCATGCTTGGCATGAAAAGACGGTCCCTGGGCGTGAAACGATCCTTGGCTTGCGCGCTGCTGCTCGCCATGACCCCGCTTCCGGCGGCGACGGCCAATCTCGTCAAGACGTACAGCTATTTCGCCATCGGCGGCAGCACCCTCGACGACATCGAGGCACAACTCTCCAAACGCGGGCCGGAGGTGAAAAGTACCGGCAACCGGCACCCGGGCGCCACGCAAATGGCCTTCACCACCCGTGTCAGCTATGCGCAGACGCCGAGTTCCTGCCGGATCGCCGACGCGGCGGTGACCGTCAAGGTGAAGGTGATCCTTCCCGAGTGGCGCCGCCCGCGCAAGGCCGACGCCGATGTCAGGCTGTTCTGGGATACGCTGTCCGCCGACATCAAGCGCCATGAGGAGCGCCATGTCGAAATCGCCAAGAACCATGGCGGCGAACTCGAAGAGGCCTTGAAGGCCACCTACCCGCAAAAGAACTGCGACGCCGCCAAGGCCAAGGCGGCAGCCATCACCGCGGCTGTTCTGGCCAGGCACGACCGCGCCCAGCTTCAGTTCGACCGCGTCGAAAGCGTCAATTTCGAAAGCCGCATCTTGCGGCTGCTGCGCTACCGCATGGAGCGCATCGGGAATGGCCGACTGCCGCCGGCCTGAACGCACCCGAACTGAAAGCCAAAATCCCCGAAGGTAGTGCCAGATTCGAAAAACTTTCGAGCCCCTGTCGAAACCGGCCTATATGGGACGACATATGTCAGGCTCGCCAGACGCGAGCTTAAAACACCAATGCGATCCAAACGGTCAAGAAACCGGAACGGCTGAACAGGGCCGGTCAAATCGCAAGCTTATGGATGAACGATCATGGACCAGGCTGTCGATAACAAAACGATGGCGGAAACCGGCACGCCGATAACAGAGAGCGAAAAGAACGCCATTATCGGCGGCGTGCTGTTGTCGATGCTGTTGGCGGCACTCGACCAGACCATTGTTGCGCCAGCCATGCCGACCATCGGGCATGCGCTCGGAAACGCACACTATCTGCCATGGATCGTCACCGGTTATCTCCTGACCGCTACCGCCGTGGCCCCGCTCTACGGCAAGATTTCCGACGTCTACGGCCGCCGGCCGACTGTCTATGCCGCGATCCTGATCTTTTTGGCGGGATCGCTGGTCAGTGCGATGGCTCCCAACATGTTTGTGCTGGTTGTCGGGCGGGCGATCCAGGGCGCCGGCGGCGGCGGCTTGTTCGCGTTGACGCAGACCGTCGTCGGCGATCTCGTTCCGCCGCGCGAGCGGGCACGCTATGCCGCCTGGTTCTCCGGCACATGGGCTGTCGCCAGCGTTGCCGGTCCGTTGCTCGGCGGCACTTTCGCCGAGCACCTGCACTGGTCACTGATCTTCTGGATCAACATTCCGCTTGGTGTTCTTGCGATGGCGATCATCAACAAGCCGCTCAAGAAGCTGCCCGTTGCCGCAAAGCGCCATCGCATCGACGGCCTGGGCGCGTTGCTTCTGATCATTGCCACGGCGCTGCTGCTGCTCGCATTGAACTGGGGCGGCAGCGCCTATCCCTGGATTTCGCTTGAAGTCATCGGCGTTCTCTGCGGTTCGGCGATTTTCTGGGGCGCTTTTGCCTTGCGGCTTATGCGAGCCGCCGAGCCGCTCATCTCACTCGAAGTGCTTGGCAATCCAATCGTCCTGGCGGGCACGCTTTCGATGTTCCTGCTTCAGGCCGCAAGCGTCGGCATGGCTGTGTACCTGCCCGTCTATCTTCAGGCGGTGCTCGGCCTGTCGGCCGCAGAGTCGGGCATCGCGATGCTCGGGCTTCTGCTGGGGACC
>NZ_RZTF01000309.1:7178-7806 GCF_004023175.1 Mesorhizobium sp. M7A.F.Ca.MR.362.00.0.0 | reverse complement strand
ATCCCAAACTATGCACGTCGACGATCAGCCACCCCTGCGCAGTCCAGAAAGAAAAAATTGCTGATGGAACCCGCAAATGGCTGGGTCCAGCCTCACGCTGCTTCGCGCGCCCATAGAAGATGGCCATGGCGACGAAAATACCGTGCCACCAGCCGTTGTTGCTTGGCCCTGACCAGGTCGGGCAAGCGCCGCTCCTGGCGCCAGCGCGGTACGTTGCGCCAGCAGGCTATGAAGCGGGCGGCGTCCTCAATGGCCTCTTCCGCCGAGAGCGCCGGGCTAATCGCGGCCAGGAACAGCGCTTGCGACGGTTTCAACTCGTCGATCACCGCCTTGCGCCTGACGTGATCCTGACGGGCGTGGGCGATGCCGTTTCGGCGGATGGCTTCGAAGGCTCCAAGCAGGGCCAGGCTGTCGCCGGCGTAACCGCAGGATCGGGCAAAATCGGCGGCAAAAGCGTCCATTATCGCTCCCGGGTCTGATGCAGTGGGCAGGTTCGTGTCCGACTCACATTTTTATATATGTATGAAAGCATAACTCAAATTACACTAGAAGAAAACTTCTGCGAAAGTTTGAAAACTGCGACTCGACTCCCGGCTCAAAACGCAGGAATATGTGAACAAATCAGGAA
>NZ_RZTF01000309.1:0-7168 GCF_004023175.1 Mesorhizobium sp. M7A.F.Ca.MR.362.00.0.0 | reverse complement strand
GATGGGGAGGGGCGATGGCATTACCAGGCAAGGAGCCGACAATCGCGCATGTCGCCTCGATCTCGGTCGAGTGCGCCGATTGCGGCCGCAACAGGTGGTGGCGACCCGATCAGCTGAAGCGGTTCGGGGTGACGGGGAATACGCCGCTGTCCGCTCTGTCGGGCCGCATCGTCTGTTCGGCCTGCCGTGCCGACGGACTGCCGGGGGCGACGGTTACGATCCAGGCGGCGTTTGTCGACGAGCGCCAGCGCGTGCGCAGCGAAGCGCGGATGCTGAATGAGCGCGAGGTGCCGCTGGAGGGATCACGGCGGGCTTGAGTTTTGTCGAAGGGAGGGTGCCAGCGCTGCTTCTTCCTTCTCGCAGGGGGAGAAGGAAGAACGCCCCGTCCTCAATACCCCAGCAATTCCTTCAGCGGAATCACGCGCCAGACATGTTTGATGGCGTAGCGGTTGAAGGTCAGCGTCTTCGGCGGATTGTACTGCTCGACCACCAGCTCGCCCGCCGTGCGCTTGACCAGCTTCTTGATGAAGGCCTTGCCGTTGCGCTCGTTTTCTTCGGGGAAGGTCTCGATCACCACATGGTCGCCGGGCACCGCGTCGCGGCCGCCGCAATAGATCAGGTCGCCGGGCTCGTAACGCGGCACCATGGAATGGAATCCGAGAGCACGTGCAGGGCGAACACCTTCGGCAGGTTGCGCACCCCCGGCGGGCGCTGGACATAACCCGCCGGCTCGCCGTTGAAGGTGAAATCGCCATCGTCGCCGCCGACGGCCGCGCCCAGCACCTCGATATCCGTCGACCCGGCGGGTAGCGGACCGGCATCGGTGACGATCTCCGCATCGGCGACCGGTCCGGCATCGTCGAGAAACACGACCTGTCCTTGACCCAGCGCCACCGGGTCGACGCGCAGGAAGGCGGCGGTCTTCAGGAGGTTCTCGGTCTTGGGCAGATTGCGGCCGGTTTCCCAATTGCCGACGGCGGCGACATCAGTGTCGTTGTGCTCGGCGATGTGGCGCATGACCAGGCCGCGCTGCTTGCGCGCCTTGCGGATCGCCGCCCCGACCTTGATCGACAGTTCCGTTCTTGCCATGGCGACCATGTGAGTGATGAAAGTGGCTCTCGTCTATGAAAGAATGGCTTGCATAAATTTGTGAGTTATGCTTATATATGGTTATGCAAAACCTGTCCACCTTTGATGGCGCAATGGCGCCGGCCCCGTGCGCGGTGTGCCCGGCGGCTGTCGCCCCCCTTTCATCCCGGCTGTCCTCCTCCCCGGTCAGGATGAAGCCCGAGGCTCGGTGCTTGACTGCACCAGCCCCGGGTCCGGTCCGCCCGTCTCCGGCGACCGGAACGGCCGGAGCCGCCGCTCCCAGCGGCTCCGGCCCCCAATCCGACCGGCATGGCGCCGGCGCTGTTTTTTCGGCTGGCCGCTCCTGCATCCGCACCGAGGACGGCACCGTCATCCTGTTCGACAGGCCAACGGGCAGGGCGGTTTCCGCCCTGGATAGAAACACGGCCGAGGCGCGGCTTCTGCACCTTGCCGGCGGGAAATCTACCCAATCCGGCTGAGGCTGGTCGGCTGACAGCCGGCTCTTGAAAAACAACCTGACTGCGACCCGGCCACCGGGTCGAACCTTGACGCTGCCCGACGGCGCGCGGCCGAACTTTGGATGGAGCTGGATATGGCAAGCTATAGCGACGCGGAATTGCACGAGATCGGCCGCTGGCTGAAGGACGGGCTTTCAGCCTCCAGGATTGCAGTCGCGTTCAGCGCGTTGCGCGGCAGCCCGGTGTCGCGCGACGCCATCATCGGCATCGTGCACCGCAACGCCATGCTGGGCGCGATCGGTTTTGCCAATGGTAAGGGACCGCCGCCGCGAGCCAGACGCGCGGTGGGCAAGCGCGCTGAAAGCAAGCGGGCGACTGGCGCCCCGGGGACTGCGACGCCTGTCGTCGGCAAGATGCATGGCGTGCTTGCCGCCAAGGACATCCCCGCGCGTGAAGTGGCCCGGCCCAGGCGCCATTCGTTCGTGCGCGAGGTAGGCGTGCTGATCGCCGACGGCGTAGCCTATCGCTTGGAGACGCCGGCGGCCATTGGCCGGCAGCCGCATGGCGTGGCGATGCGTTTCATCGATTGCCTGTTTTCCCGCTGCCGCGCGCCGCTGGATCTGACGGTGGAGGAGGATTCTGAAAACGATGCGCCAGGCAGCCGGCCGGGCGCCGACATGCTGTGCTGCGGCATGCGCACCAGGGCGCTGAAAAGCTATTGCACCTACCATCAGGCGCGCTTCCAGCGCCGCGTATTTGTGGCGGGATGAGCCCGCTCTCCCATTGCTGCGCCAGTCCCCTCATCCGGCCCTTCGGACACCTTCTCCCCGCTGGGGAGAAGAGGAGGCACCGACGGCTGCAAGTCTCCTCTCCCCTCGGGGGTCCGAAGGACGGGCGAGACACGTGACTCGCCCCGGAATGGTCAGCCGAGCGAAGCGGAGGCTGGGTGAGGGGTTGCCTCGCTGCACAGAGGTGGAGGATCTGAGATGAATCAAGCCCGGAGCAAAATCGCCAAAACCTTACTTCGGCATTTGCCGGCCTTGCTTGGGCGTGCGGCTCTGCATGCTCCTTGCGTCCATCGCCATCGCCGGGTTGCCCTCGTCGACCAATATGCCGGTCACCCGGGCAAAGCCGGTAAACACCTTCATGGCGTCGGCTTCGGAAATCTGCGCGGCGATCGCCGCGCTGCAGGCGTTCAGCGCACTGCGGTAGACATGGCCGCGTCGCTCGAGCGGCCAACGCTGCAGAAAATCGGCGGCTTCGCTGACGCTGTCGATCTCTTCGATCTCATCTTCCACCCGCACTTTGAGCGGCACTCCGGTTTTCATCGTACCCACGGCGTTCACCTTCGCTTTGCGCGCGGCTCCAACTACCGCATCGATAAACGCGCCCCGCTGGCGGCCGGTTGCATCAATTTTTCGGCCGGCGCGCGATCCTTATGGGCTAGCCACCGCGTTCAGCCAGTCATGGGCGCGGCTTTTGGGCCTGGCCACCAGTATGTTCTGTTGCTTGGCCGCCCTGGTGAAGGCGTCGAATGCGATGCGCTGGCAGCAGATGCCTTCGACGGCGAGCGTAACCAGCCGCGTCGCCTCGAGATAACCAGGTGCTGTCTTGTCGGGCCATTGGTGGCGCAATGCCTCGGCTGCGCCGGCCACCGAACTGACCAGCATGGTTTTGTTATCGCAAAAGCGCACGGTAACCGGCATGAAGGCTGTCATCGGCGAACCTCCCCTTGGCATGGACGCGACATAACGTCGAAAGCTCGCGCCGGTTCCATCAGCCTGGATGCCGGGCGGCAAGGATGCTGGCGCAGCGGCGAGGAGGCGACGACCTCCGATTCAACGAAGGCCAACCGAACGGCGGCTCTCTCCGCCCTGCCGACCATGTGGGGAGATGCCCAACAGCGCGAAGGATCGCCGCTTTGCCGTTCTCCATCATCCCGAGCCAACCAGGAGCCTCCCATGAGCAAAAGGACCAGACCCGTCAAACCGCAGGCGCCGAAATTGCCGAAGGGCGAGGCCGAGCAGGTGCGCATACGCCGCGAGATCGGCCATGATTTCGCGCTCAGGGATGACGCCTTCGGCCGCAAGCGGCTGGCGGCGGGCACGCTGGAGGCTGCTCGTGTCTACGAGATGTCGAATGACGGCTACGCCGCCACCGGCGGCATCGTGCGGGTGCGCGCCATCGATGCGCTTGTCGGCATCACCTCGCTGTCGCGCCAGCAGCGCGAGGCAGGTCTGCGCTACCGCGAGGATTTCCGCTGCAGCCAGCAGGCTGATGTCAAGCCGATGCGCTGGACCGAGCGCGTCGACGGCGGCCGCGATGGCGGCGGCATCGCCGACAGTGTGCTCGACGCCGGCAGGGCCTATGCCGCCGCCACAAGAGCGCTAGGCCATTGGGAGGTGGCCGCCGTGGTGCGACAAGTCTGCTGCGCGGACGGTTCCCTCAAGCGCCTGTCCGAGCAGACCGGCGAAGGCCGGAACGTGGTGACGAAGCTGCTGAAGGTGGGGCTGGATTTGTTGGCAGTGCATTACGGGATGATGATGAGGCGGTGAGGGGTGAAATGGATCCGACCGGCGATGCCTGCCGGATCGGTGATCAAGCCCGTTCCACAGGTTCGCAAGATGTGATGAACAATGCGGACCGGGCGCAGATACCCAGGCGCCTAAAACAAGGCCCGCTCCAATGGCCCCGCCAGTGTCTCGGCAAAGCCCGTCGCCAGATGGTGCCTGTCACGAAACGCCAGCTTGCCTGATATGACGACGTGGCAGGTGGTCGGGCCGCAGAATTGGTTGGTGAGGTCGATGTAGCGGGTGTCGGGCACGCTGGTCACCACGGCGCGCTCGGCGGCGGCGGTGCTGTCGTTGGCGGCTTCGGCTCTTGGCGTGTCGCAGTGCGGCGAGGGTGCCTCGCGCCACCACAGGGTGCGCGCCACGCAGGAGCCGGCGAAGCTGGCGTTGATCGGCGTGTCGCGGATAACAGCCGTCTCGACACCGGCCCGGCTGAAGGCCTGCAAGGTCGAGCGCAGGCCGGCCTGCCAGCGCGCTACTTCAGCGGTGCGTTCGGCCGGTGGCAGGTCGCGGATCAGATTGCCGATGGAAAATTCGGAGATCACCACCAGGCGCGGCTTGTGGCGGATGATCTCTGATATGGCCTGCTCGCGCCAGGCGTCGCATTCGGTGTAGTCGCGCTTCAGCACCGTGTTGAAGGTGGAGAGCCGCGAGGCGCGGCACGATGATTTGAGATAGGTGATGATCTTTGTGTCGTTGCGCCTGGCTGCTTCGATCAGCGGCGTCGACCACTGGTCGGCGTGCGAATCGCCGAACAGCACGATGGTGCGGGTGGCGTCGGCCGGGCCGAACATGCAGGGTTTCGGCGTCACCGTTTGGAAGTCGGCCAGGCAGTTCTTGTCGACAGCCCGCGCGATGGAAGGTCTTTCGACCGCCTGCTCGATGCCGCGCTGCTCGGGGCCGATGTTGCGCGTGGCCAGATGCGCGTTGGCATAGGCGACCGCCACGCCGGTGCCGGTCAGCATCAGCGCGGGAACCAGCACAAGGCCGGGAAAAGCGCGAAGCGGTTTTGCGCCTGGAATGGCCTTGGGAAAGGCGCGGGCGCCCACCGCCATCCAGGCGCCGCGCCGCGCAGGGTCTTCGATCAAATGATAGGTGAGCACCGACAGCGCGAGCGCCAGCACGCCACAGCCAAGGCGCTGCGGCACGGAAAGCTCCGGCGCCAGCATCCCGGCATAGACGATGACCGGCCAATGCCAGAGATAGAGCGAATAGGAGAGCGTGCCGATCCATTGCAAGGGCGGCAGGGACAAAGCGGTAGCCGGGCCAATGGCTTGCCAGCCGGTCCGCCTATTGCTCTGCGGCGCGCCGACGCCGCTCAGCAGCACCAGCACGGTGCCCGCCACCGGCAGCAACGCGTACCAGCCGGGGAAGGGCAGGTCCTCGCTCAACAGGAGATAGGCGGTCGCGATCAGCGCCAGGCCGAACCAGCCAAGTGCTGCCCGCAGCCAGATGCGATGCTGCAGCAACGCAATGGGGACCAGCGTCGCCAGGCCGCCGGCGGCGAACTCCCAGGCGCGCAGCGGCGAAAAATAGAAGGCCCAGGCCGGCGCCGCGCTGGTCAGCCACTGGCAGGCGGCGAAGGAGGCAAGACCGGCAACGCCGATCACGGCTGCGGCCGTTCGCCGGCCCGGCCGCAGCCAGGCGGCCAGCAGAAGCAGCGCCGGCCAGGCCAGATAGAACTGCTCCTCCACCGACAAAGACCAGAAGTGGATGAAGGGATTGCTGGTGGCGTCGGCGGCGAAATAGTCGAACGACCAGCGCAGCAGCCAGAGATTGATGGCATAGGCGGAGGCGAACATGGCGCCGCGCGAATAGAGCGCCTGCTCCTGCGGCGCCAGGATGAAGTAGCCGGCGGCCAGCGTAACCAGGATGACGAATAAAGCTGCCGGCAGAAGCCGCCGCGCGCGCCTGGCATAGAAGCGCCAAAGGTCGAGCCGGCCGGTCTCGCCGATCTCCTGCATGAGATGGGTTGTTATCAGCCAGCCCGAGATGACGAAGAAGATGTCGACGCCGGCAAAGCCGCCGGGGAGCGCGGTGAGGCCGAAATGGTAGGCGACGACACCGCCGACGGCGAGCGCGCGCAATCCTTGTATGTCCGGCCGGAACGATGCTGCCACGACGGCTCCTTCGTGCAAGGCCCAGCCCCTGCGCAACGTCGGCCGGGCAGGCTGATATCGCAATGCAACAAATTTATCGCAGTGCAACATAGAGCAATTTTATCGCGGTGCAACATAGCAGGAAGGGAAATGGGCCGGCGCGCCGGCCGGGCTTGATCGTTGCGTGGCGGGCTTGTCCGTGCGCCCCGCGGCAGACGCAAAACAGCCCCGCGAAGGGGCTGTTTCTCATCGGGCCGCTGGATTGCTACTTGCTGCCGCCGTTCGCTTTCACGCTGCTGCAGAATTCCGGATGGCTGTTGGCCGCAGTGGCGTCCTTCGCCTCGTCCTCGCAGGCCTTCATCATCGCGGTCTGGTCGTCCGGCGTAAGGGCCTTCCAGGCCTTCACGAAATCGTCGTCGCTGACCATCGTCTTCCTGCTGGAGTCGGTGTAGAAGGGCTGCATCTTGGCCGGATCGTCGAGAGCCGACGTGCCGGTGTCGCTCGCGGCAAGCGCCGTACCGGCAACCATCGAGAGCGTCATCGCGCCGAAACAGATCATCTTGATGTTCATGGCGGTACTCCTCCTGTTGCTTTGGGATCGTCGAAGCAACGATCAGCTGGAAAACGACAGGTTTGGGTGAAAGTTCCGGGGTTTTTTGCGCAAAAATCCCGAAACGAAGAAAAATATAGTCGAAAAACTTGAAACTTTCCCCGATTTTTCCCGTAAGAAGCGAGTTTATCGGGTCTCTCGTGCGAGACTGACCACCAGCCGATCGACACTGGGGTCGTCGAGACTGACGATATGGGCCATCTGCAGCGCTCGCCTCATGCTGATCCTGGCGACGTCCTGCCGCATGATGACGGATACAAAGGCCGGCCCTGATCCGGTGAGGACGATCGCCCTGCCTACCAGAACCGGTTCGGAGATGGGAGCCCACTGCACGGCCATGAT
>NZ_RZTF01000308.1:0-7882 GCF_004023175.1 Mesorhizobium sp. M7A.F.Ca.MR.362.00.0.0 | reverse complement strand
CCTGCCTACCGGCATCCTCTCCCCGTCACTATACGGGGAGAGGATGCCGGTAGGCAGGTGAGGGGCAGAGCCAAGGGCCGCCCTTGTGAATGAACGGCTGAGACGCGGCAGAACTAGTTGGCCGGAGCCATCGCATCCGTTGCCGGTTTCATCGCATCCGTCGCCGGCTTCATGGCGTCGGCGGCCGGCTTCATGGAATTGGTTTCCATCGGATCGGCCGGCTTCATTGCATCGTTTGCAGGCTTCATCGCATCCGCGGCCGGTTTCATGGCATCTGCAGCCGGCTTCATCGCGTTGGTCGCGTCGTCGGCGCGAGCGATGCCGCCGGCAAACAGCGCCGTCGAGCACAAAGCGAGAGCGAGCGCCGGCAGCGTCAGGCGGGAAATGGTCATGATGATCTCCTTGGGTTGGTCGTGAAGGCGCGCCCTCTTGGCGGCCGTGCTATGCGGCGCCGCTCCATGCGGCGTTGCGCAATCTCTTGTCGAAGCGTGATCTAGTTTGTCGCGGCGGCCAGGATCGGTCCGCCACCGGGCGACTGCACGAGCACGGCGGTGCTCAGGCCGCCGGATGCGGCGGGCAGCGGATACGTCGCGGCCGCGCCGGTCCAGCCGCCGAGTTTTTCGAGCGCATGCACGACATTGGCGTGCGGCAAGGTGCGGCCGGTGTTTTCGCCGCGCGACACCGGCACCTCGACGACGCCCTTGGCATAGTGCACCAGCCAGACATCGGCGTGGCCGCCAGGTGCGGCGCCGGCGCCGATGCTGATCTTGCCGCCATCGAGGGACAATGCCGGGCCACTCGTCCGGCCGCTCACCGAGATCAGCTTTTCGATCTCGCCGGGTGCGGCGCCGACGACATCGGCATGGCCGTTGACCACCACTTGCGGCGTGAACGGCCCATCATGACCGAGCGCCGGCTCGTAACTGACCTGGCGCCGGGTGAATTCCTGCTTTCCGAAACTATCCTTCCAGCCGAGATAGTCCCAGTAGGTGACGTTGAACGACAGCGCCAGCACGCCGGGCTGGTCCTTGACCCTGATCAGATTGGCGTTGGCCGGCGGGCAGGACGAGCAGCCCTGGCTGGTGAACAGCTCGACCACGCTGAGCGGCTGCGCGGCCGCCGCCCCGAGCGACGCCGCCAGCGCGAGCGCTGAGAGGCTGGACACTGTGACGAACTTGCGGGACATCGGCTTGCTCCGTGGGCAGCGGCGCCTGGAAGCACCGCTGATATCCCCACTTCGCCGCTGTCGGCGCCTTCGTTACAGCGCTCACAGGTTTGTGATCGCTAGCGTTCTTCCTTCTCCCACAAGGGAAGAAGGCAAGAAGAGCAGCTTCTACTGCGTCAGCCGCGTGTTGTTGGGCCGCTTGTTGAAGTCGCACTTGCCGGTGACGTTGTAGAAGAAGTCGGCGTTGCTGACGGGCGCCGGGACCTTGTTGCCGCCGTCTTCCCAGGCCTGGTAGGCTGTCGAGCCACAAGGAACGAGGCCAAAGATATCAACGATCTGGCCGGTCGCCATTTCGGCCGGGGGGATGTCCTTGCTTGTCGAGCTATAGAGCCGGTTGGACGTGGCCGGATCGTTCGAATAGAGGTTTTGCGGATTGCCAGATGGGACGTTCATCTGCAGATATAGGCCAGCCATCTGGCTGACGTCGATTGAGGCACCGGCGGTGTTGCCGGCAGCCATCGTGTCGACACAGTAATATTTCGTGCCAAACTGGTCTGTGTTGAGCGTCACCCCGTCAGGCGCCTTTTTGCCGACCTTGCAAACCTGCGTCTGGGCAACCGTGGCGACTCCCAGACTGTCGATCTTGCTGACGGTGGTGGTGCCGTACCCTTTGGGATCCGTGCCGCCGCCGTATTTGTAATCGATCGTCATCAGAGGCTTGCCCTCTTTCGCACCGAACATCGTGCCGTAGAGCGTCATTGTCTTGTTCCAGTAGCCCGACACGCCGGTGACCTTGAAGGTCGCCTCCACCAAAGCTGGCGCCTTGTTCACTGCCGACGTGACACCGATCGCCACCGTGGGGATCCTGGCCATCTGCATGAACACGGTCTTCATGGCGAAACTCGCGGTGGCCTGCGCGGTGGCGGTGCCGTTGGCGCTGACGTCGAAGCTGTTCAAGGTCGCGGTGCCCTGTCCGCCGTTTTCTTTGTAGGTATCCTGGAGCACCACCTGGCGCTGCGGCTTCGTCGAGGCCGTGTCCATCGTGGTGATCGACAGGATCGCGGCGTCGAGTGCCGCCTGCTCGGTCGACCTGGTCTGGACCGCGGAGGTGTAGTCGACGGAAAAGCCAACCGCGGTGATCAGCGGTATCAAGGCGAGAACAAGTATCGGTGCGAACGAGCCGCTCCGCGACTCGATAAAACTGCCTGCAAGCCCCCGCATGCCTTCGTCCTTACATCAGATATTTCCCTCCGCTAACATGCCGATCACAAATTATGCTCTAACGCGTGTGGTTAAAATTTATCGATTTTTCGAGCAATCCGGGGGAAAAGGCGACAAGTGCCCGCGCCGCTTGCCCTGCAATGGCCCGCCGCTTGCCTCGACAGCCGCCTGCTCTGCTTTCCCGGCAACGGCTGTACGGCTTGCCGGGCAACGGGCCGCGCCACATGTGCGGCGGCAGCCTGCCGCTTGCTCGGGCAAGCCACCCCTGCTAAACGCGCGCCATGAGCACGCCCCTCGACCACATCCGCAATTTCTCCATCGTCGCCCATATCGACCATGGCAAATCCACGCTTGCCGACAGGCTGATCCAGCTGACCGGCGGGCTGGAGCTGCGCGACATGAAGGAGCAGGTGCTGGACTCGATGGACATCGAGCGCGAGCGCGGCATCACCATCAAGGCGCAGACGGTGCGGCTGAAGTACCGCGCCAACAATGGCGAGGACTATATCCTCAACCTGATCGACACGCCCGGACACGTCGACTTCGCCTATGAAGTGTCGCGTTCGCTGGCCGCCTGCGAAGGTTCGCTGCTGGTGGTCGATGCCTCCCAGGGCGTCGAGGCGCAGACGCTGGCCAATGTCTACCAGGCGATCGACAACAACCACGAGATCGTCGTGGTGCTGAACAAGGTCGACCTGCCGGCCGCCGAGCCCGAGCGCATCCGCGAGCAGGTCGAGGAGGTGATCGGCATCGACGCCTCCAACGCCGTGCTGATCTCGGCCAAGACCGGCCTTGGCATTCCGGACGTCCTGGAGGCCATCGTCCACCAATTGCCGCCGCCGCGCGAAGGCGACGCGACCGCGCCCTTGAAGGCGATGCTGGTCGACAGCTGGTACGACGCCTATCTCGGCGTCATCGTGCTGGTGCGCGTCATCGACGGCGTGCTGAAAAAGGGCCAGACCATCCGCATGATGGGCACCGGCGCCAAGCATCTGGTCGAGCGCACCGGCGTGTTCACGCCGGCCCGCATCAATGTCGACGAGCTCGGCCCCGGCGAGTTCGGCTTCTTCACCGGCTCGATCAAGGAAGTGGCCGACACCCGCGTCGGCGACACCATCACCGAAGACAAGCGCACCACGGCCAAGGCGTTGCCCGGTTTCAAGCCGGCGCAGCCGGTGGTGTTC
This sequence comes from Mesorhizobium sp. M7A.F.Ca.MR.362.00.0.0, assembly GCF_004023175.1. Classification (NCBI taxonomy): domain Bacteria; kingdom Pseudomonadati; phylum Pseudomonadota; class Alphaproteobacteria; order Hyphomicrobiales; family Phyllobacteriaceae; genus Mesorhizobium; species Mesorhizobium sp. M7A.F.Ca.MR.362.00.0.0. Next base: position 4,312 of record NZ_RZTF01000308.1, on the reverse strand, counting down.
TGCGGCCTGTTCCCGGTCGACGCCGCCGATTTCGAGGATCTGCGCGCCGCGGTCGGCAAACTGCGCCTCAACGACGCCAGCTTCTCCTTTGAAATGGAAACCAGCGCCGCACTCGGCTTCGGCTATCGCTGCGGCTTCCTTGGCCTCTTACATCTCGAAATCATCCAGGAGCGGCTGGAGCGCGAGTTCAACCTCGACCTGATCGCCACGGCCCCGAGCGTCGTCTACCGGCTGGCTCTGACCGACGGCTCGATGAAGGAGCTGCACAACCCGGCCGACATGCCCGACGTGGTGAAGATTTCGGCCATCGAGGAACCGTGGATCCGCGCCACCATATTGACCCCCGACGACTATCTCGGCGGCATCTTGAAACTCTGCCAGGACCGGCGCGGCATCCAGGCCGACCTCTCCTATGTCGGCAAGCGCGCCATGCTGATCTACGATTTGCCGCTCAACGAAGTCGTCTTCGATTTCTACGACCGGCTGAAGTCGATCTCCAAGGGCTACGCCTCCTTCGACTATCACCTGACCGACTACCGCGAAGGCGACCTGGTAAAAATGTCGATCCTGGTCAATGAGGAGCCGGTCGACGCGCTCTCCATGCTGGTACACCGCACGGCGGCGGAAAAGCGCGGCAGGCAGATGTGCGAGAAGCTGAAGGAGCTGATCCCGAACCATCTGTTCAAGATCCCGATCCAGGCCGCCATCGGCGGCAAGGTCATCGCCCGCGAAACCATCTCGGCGCTGCGCAAGGACGTCACCGCCAAATGCTACGGCGGCGACGTCTCACGCAAACGCAAGCTGCTGGACAAGCAGAAAGAGGGCAAGAAGCGGATGAGGCAGTTTGGGAAGGTCGATATTCCGCAGGAGGCGTTTATCCAGGCGCTGAAGATGGGGGATTGAGAAGCCGGTTGGCGCGCACAGCGCGCCAAGTCATCGATCCGGTGGATCGATGACAGGCTTCGAAAGCGGGGCGCTGCCGGAGGCAGCGGGCCCCCGCCAGCGCGGCATTGACGCTGCGCGGTGGAGATTAGCCGCAATGTCGATGGAGATGCGAATTGCGGGCGTAAGCATTATGCTAAGTGCGCTTTCTTGCTCTATTAATCGCCCAACGGCGCGCATCCGTAATTTGAACGCGATGCGTCAGCAATTTCAGGCTAACCCCATAATAAGCCGCGGCCTCCGCTAAAGAGGAGAATCCTTCGATGGCAAATAGTGCCGCAACCTTCGGGACCAAAAGCGTAAAACCCAGCTGATTAGCCTCCAACTCTGCGCTCGCATCGTAGTTGCGGCAACTCTCTCCAATTAGCGGAGGTTTAGGGGGATGTCCCAGTATTATGTGCGCGACCTCGTGCATTATATTAGAGGGCTGCCGGTTTGGGTGCTGGTAGTCATTATGAAGGATAACTCTGCGAGTTCCAAATGGGATGGTGGTGGCCGAGAACAATGAGTTTCCTGGGCCTGCAAAGAAGGCCTTCTCGATAGGGCCTACCCCTGGAAAAGTAGAAAGATCGTGAACCGGAATTGACAAATGTTCGCAAAGAATTCTCGGCGAGAGCGGCGCGTGCCGCTCAAGACCTAATTCTTGTCGATATTCTTCCGCGTATTCTTCGGATTCGACTCTAAATCCGTGCCTAAGTTTCGTCCCCATCTATATCTCTTCTTCTCAAATGTTCGTACGCAGATTTCAGCATATTTTCCAAAGCGATAGCCCCTTCTCCAGATAAATTCTTATCAGCGCGCAATAACGCGGTGATTTCCGCTAGCGGTTCGGCGTTTCGAGCGCTCGTTTCTGTCGGCCTATAAAAGCTACTCACGTCCAATTTGGACCAACTCGCTAGCGCCGCGAGCCCATCAATGTCTGGACGTTTACCTTGGCCCATTCGTGTCAGCGTAGACGCAGCAACCCCTGCCTGAGCAGCTATCTGTTTCCATGTAAGACGCCGAGCTTGGCGAACGCTGTCCAACGCTGAATAGAACCCTTCGGCGTCGAAGCGTGGATTCGACATGTCATCTCCAATTTCACTGTTGCAATTCTCCCTGATTCGTGCCAACTATCAGCACAATTGCAATCTAGCAATTACAAGGCAGGAGAGCAACATGTATCGCTTCAAGATCAAGGACTCAGCAAATGGTCTGTGCCACGTTCAGTTTGTGTACAGCAGTCAGGTGATGGTCTGGTCGGAGAACTACACCGCGAAGGCCAGCGCTCAGAACTGTATCAGTTCGGTCAAAGCGAACGCGCTCTATGCCCCGATCGTCGACACCACCATCGGAGAGTCGGCGACCGGCGCTCGCTTCGAAATCCTACTCTCGAAGGACAACCAGTATTTCATCCGTTTCAAGGCGCAGAACGGTGAAACGCTGGTGTGGTCGGAAGAGTACACGGCGAAGCACAATGCCAAGAGCTGTGCCGAGTCCGTAAAATACAGCGCAGCCGGTGCGCCGGTCGACGATGAGACGTCTTCGAAAGCTGCCTAGTGGTGGCGACACCCGGCGCCGAACGGCGCCGGGTCAACTTTTCAGATGAGGGATTGATGATGACAAAGCGTAACCAGCATATCGTCCCGCACTCAGGCGGGTGGGCAGTCAAAGGTGCCGGCGCACAACGGGCGTCTTCGGTGCACGACACTCAAAAGGCAGCAATCGACGCCGGGCGCGGGATCGCCCGCAATCAAGGCACGGAGCTACTCGTGCATGGCCGGAACGGTCAGATTCGCGAGCGCGATTCACACGGACACGACCCGCACCCACCCAAAGGCTAAGGAGGCTACTATGGGCATTTTGTTTAAGTACAAAGGCCGTTCGTTTTCGTCGGCTCGTTCGATGATGCAAGTTGTCCAACGGGATATCGCTGACGGGATTGAACGCAACATAAGAAACGCGGCCATCTCAGCGGGCGCCAAAACCAAGAAAACTGCGCAAGGGCTAGAGATAAGTGGCTCATCAACTCAGTTGGATCGATTCCGCCGCCGGCTCGAAAAATGACCGTTTCAAGGTACGAGGGCGCGTTGAACCGAACGCGCCCTCTGTCAGAAGCATTGCGCGCATAGAACACCCCTTCAACACCACTAGCATCTCGTTTGTACTCCCTCACGCCTCGCGCTGACCGAAATCAAATGTGCGCCGGACAACGACAGCGCATTGGAGAACGCCCCACCCTGGCGTATCCTCTCCCGCCTTGGGGAAACATCACATGCGCACCACATCAGACACCGTCGCCGCGATCGGCCTCGCCATCGGTGGTGCCTTCGGCCTGGCCGGCACCTTCGTGGCCAGCGCTCCACTGCGCGAAACACTCTGGACCATCGACGGCGCCGCACTGGTGGTCGCCACCGCGCTGCTGACGATGAAATACCAGCGGCTGGGCAACGACTGCGTCGCTGCCGGGTTCCTGACCTTCCTGGCCGGAGAGACCCTGCTGATGGCGGGCAATGCGGCGGGGCTGGAGGCCAGCGTGCCCTCCTATGTCGGCGGCATCTCGCTGTGGGCGGCCGCACTGCTCATGGTCAGCGCGCCGAAGACCTTCGCCCTGTGGATGCGGCTCACCGCGCTGGTGGCGGCCGTGCTGTTTGTCGTGTCGGCTTGCATGATCCTCTGGGGCGCGCCCTTGCTGCCCACCTCTGCACCGCTGCCCGCCGCCGGCTATCCGTTCCTGGTGCTGACCTTTGTTGGCTGGATCTGGACGTTGGTGAGGGCGGAGCGGTGAACCTTTGTCCGCTTCCGTACCAAACGTCCGGCCTGGTTGATCCGGCACTAGCAGAGCGGTAAAAACTCCGGGCGGCGGACCCTTATCAGGTCGCCAATGGCCGGCGCGGGCTCAGGCAACTGCCTCACCGGCATTCGCGCCGGCCATTTCTGCTTCACTTGCGAATGATCCAGTCGACGAGGCCGCTGTCGACATGCGCCTTATCAGTGAGTTTGCGCACCAAGGCCTTGGCGTGGTCCGCCCATTGCGCCTCAGGGATGAGGTGTTCGGCAATGGATGTCTTGAATGCCCTTCGCAACGCATGGAAAGTAAGCGCGGGGCCGTGGGGTCCTTCCATTGCATTGCTCCCGACGGGGGCGGGAGCACGCTGACACTCTCAAGCACCAGCGCCCATACAGTGGCCAGCGACAGCGGAACCATGCGCCCTGTGGCGGCGGCGGTCCACCGCCTGGCACCGCACGTTTTGCGCCGTATATGAAATATAGGTGCTGGCGATGCGCGCTGACGCGCCTTGCCTCAACCTCACGGAGCAGGGAAGACCAATGTGGGCGCTGCCCCTCACCTGCCTGCCGGCATCCTCTCCCCGTATAGTGACGGGGAGAG
>NZ_RZTF01000307.1:0-7893 GCF_004023175.1 Mesorhizobium sp. M7A.F.Ca.MR.362.00.0.0 | reverse complement strand
TTCGGACATGGCAACTCCTTTGTGGGCCATGCTGCGGGCAGGCCGACAGACACAATATAGAGCCTTCCATCATTCAAATGCAGATGACATATTCGCAACCTGTCCTTCCATTTTCCGGAAGAAGCTATGGATCGTCTCGAAGCCATGTCGCTCTTTGTCGCCGCGGTGGAGGCCGGCAGCCTTTCAGCAGCCAGCCGCCGTTTCGGCATTCCGCTGGCGACGGTCAGCCGCAAAATTTCCGATTTAGAGCGCCATCTGAACACACGCCTCCTGAATCGCTCGACGCGACGGCTAACACCGACCGATGCCGGCCAGACCTATCTTGCCGCCTGCCGCCGCATCCTCGACGACGTCGGCGAGGCCGAACGCACGGCAGCCGGCGAATACAGTGCTCCGACCGGCGAACTGGCCATCACCGCGCCGGTCGTCTTTGGCCGCCTGCACGTGCTGCCGGTCGTCACCGGCTTTCTCGCCGCCTATCCAGACGTGGACATCCGCCTGACATTGGCCGACCGCATAACCCAGCTGGTCGAGGACCATTTCGATCTCGCCATCCGCATCGGCCAGTTACCCGATTCGAGCCTGGTCGCCATCGGCGTCGGCGCGATCCGCCGCGTCGTTTGCGCCAGCCCTGCCTATCTGGCCGAACACGGCACGCCAACGGCCCCGGAGGATCTGGAAACACACGATTGCATCACCTTCGAGGGACTTGCCTCCGCCGCCAGTTGGAGCTTCATCAGGGGCAAGGCCGAAATCCCGGTGCGGGTCCGCTCGCGGCTTCAGGTCAACACCGCCGAAGCGGCCATCGATGCCGCGATTGCCGGCGTCGGACTGACACGTGTGCTTTCCTACCAGATCGAAGCCGCGCTGCGGTCCGGCACGCTGCGCATCCTGCTGCAGGAGTTTGAGCCAAAGCCATGGCCGGTAAGCCTGGTGCATGCGGGCCACGGCCTGCTGCCGGTCAAGCTGCGCGCATTCCTCGATTTTGCCGCCCCGCGTCTGAAGGAGCGGCTGGCGCGGCTGATGTAGCGGAACCAGGCCAATCCCCCATTGGCGACCGTTCTTCGTTGCCAGCCAAAGCGCCCTGCGGCCATTTCCTTTTTTCCCGCGCTTGGTGTAACCAACGCTCACCTCCTCACCGGGCTCCCCCAAATGCTCTACATCAGATCGCTGACGTTCAATTTCGTCTTTTACGTCAACCTGATCGTCCAGATGATCCTCTGGACCCCCTATTATTTCCTGTCGCCCCGTCACCGCGCCTGGTTCGTGCCGAAATTCTGGTCGCGCACCTCGATGTGGCTTTACGACAAGATCGCCGGAACAAAGAGCGAGATCACCGGCCGGGAAAACCTGCCCGAAGGCTCCTTCATCCTGGCCCCCAAACACCAGTCGTTCTGGGATGCGATCGCCTTCTTTCCCTATCTTCACGACCCTCTCTACATCCTGAAGCGCGAGCTCACCTGGATCCCGTTCTTCGGCTGGTACATCATGAAGATGCGCATGATTCCGGTTCATCGCGGCAGCCGTTCGAAAGCGCTGAAGGCCGTGGTCGCCGCGACCAAGGCGGAGATGGCGCGCAATCCTCGCCAGCTCATCATCTACCCCGAAGGGACAAGACGCGCGCCGGGCGACGAGCCGGCCTACAAATACGGCATCGTCGAAATCTATGCGCAACTTGGCATTCCGGTGGTGCCGGTTGCCCATGTCGCCGGTCTCTATTGGCCGCGTCGAAAATTTCTGCGCTACCCCGGCACCGTGAAGGCGCGCTTCCTGCCGCCGATCCCACCGGGACTGAGCAAGGACGAATTCATGGCCCGGCTGATCGGCGAGACCGAGGCTGCCTGCGACCAGTTCCTGATTGATGCCGCGCGGGGCCCGAATCCGCCTGCCTTGCCGCCGACAGCGGTGAAAAGGCTGCAAGAGCTGGACAACGCCGCAAGACACAAAGCCTGAACCGGAAGTCTCCTGCCGGCAGTTCTCAGCCGAAAACGGCCAGCGCGGTGGTCAACACCAGCGTCGCGCAAAGACCAGGTTGACGATCCGCGAGGCCGCCGGCCGGCGCAGGAAGCGCGCGAATGCCACTCCCAAGACAAGCCACAGAGCATGGATGGCGACGATCATCAGCGCGAGAGCCATCAGCTTCAGCCATGGACCAAGCTCAGTGTTACCCTGTTTGGGCGAAGCACCGGCGAACACGGCGGCGATTGCCACATAGGCCTTCGGATTGGCGACCGCGAGAAGGAATCCAGCCAGCCATGTTGGACAGGAAGCCTCGGCGGCGCGTGCTGCCATGGGCGGCGCCGTGGCGATCTTGAAGGCGAGATAGAGGATGTAGGCCGCCGAGGCGAAAGCCAGCAACGGCGCCAGCCTCGGCATCGAGGTAAGCACCGCCACGACCCCGGTCGCGACAACCAGAAGCACGGCGATCGTGCCCAGGATAATTCCCAAGGCATAGCCCAGCGAGTGGCGCAAACCGAAGGCGGCCCCAACGGCGGTAACGCTTATCGTTGCCGGACCCGGGCTGCCCATGATCACCAGGGCGGCAAGCACGAGCGCGAGAAGTTGTCCCCAAAGATCCGGCTGCGAAAGAAGCGGCTCAGTCATTTTCTCCTCTGTCCTGCCTTGCGCGAAGAGACGGTATGGCAGGACCAGAGTGGCGTCTTGGACGTTCGTGCGAGGCGTCGCGCCTGAAGCTTCAGCCGCTCGCTCTGTCGAGTTCGGTCATGTCGGCGGCAGTCAGTTTCAGCGCCGCCGCCCTGATCAAGCTGTCCATCTGTTCAGGCTTGGTGGCGCTGGCGATCGGCGCGGTGACGCCCGGCCGCGCAATCACCCAGGCAAGCGCGACTTCCGCCTGCTTGGCCGAATGCCTTGATGAAACCGCGTCGAGTGCCGCAAGGATGCGCATGCCGCGCGCGTTGAGGTAGTCCTTCACGCCACCGCCGCGCGGGCTTTGACCGAGATCGGCCTCGCTGCGGTATTTGCCGCTGAGAAAACCCTTGGCCAGGCTGAAATAGGTGATGACGCCGATGTCCTCGGCCACGCATAGATCGCGCAACGGCCCATCGAAGGACGAGCGGTCGTAAAGATTGTATTCCGGCTGCAGCACCTCGTAGCGCGGCAGGCTGCGCAAGCTCGCCACATCGAGTGCGGCACGCAACTGGCCGGCGTCGAGATTCGAACAGCCGGCATAGCGGATTTTGCCCTTGGCGAGCAGCTTCTCGTAGGCGCCAAGCGTTTCTTCATAGGGCGTTGCGGGGTCCGGCCAGTGCGACAGATAGAGATCGATGACTTCGGTCTGCAGCCGCTTCAGCGATGCGTCGACGGCCTTTTCGATGTATGCGGCGGACAGGTCCTTGTGCCCCTGCCCCATATCCGAACCGACCTTCGTGATCACCACGACCTTGTCGCGATTGCCACGGTCTTTCATCCATTTGCCGATGATGGTTTCCGATTCACCGCCTTTGTGGCCGGGAACCCAGCGCGAATAGGCATCCGCCGTATCGATGGCGTTGAGGCCGGCGCCGACGAAGCGGTCGAGCAGGTCGAACGAGGTTTTCTCGTCGGCGGTCCAGCCGAAGACATTGCCGCCCAGAACCAGCGGCGCGATGGTAAGGTCGGTGCGACCGAGACGACGTTTCTGCAAGGCGGATCTCCGGGATGATTGGGGCGGGCAAATGGCGCCCGCGGGCTGAAGGTCGGAGCCTAACCTAGGTCTTGCCTGAACGAGGTCAAAGGCCTGGCCGCCTTTTTCCGCAGAGCCAGCTTCACAAAGGCGCGACCTGGCTGGCGACATCCTCCAGCCAGTGGTCGCTTATGCCCAGTGCCTCGAGATGCTCAAGCGTGCTCAGCACATAGTCCTCGTTGTTGCCGGACTGGCCGACCGCGCCGCGCACCACGGCCGCTGCATCCGCCGCGTCGAGCGCTCCGGCATATTGCTCGTGCTGGCGGTCGACAATGTAGACCACCGCGTCGACCGTACCGCCCCCGTCGAGGCGAATCTTGAGCAAGCGCTCCAGATAGACATTGGTGACCAGTTCGCGCTCGCGAAGATAGGCCATGACCTCGTCGCGCAAGTCGCCGGGGACGCGGAATGCGAGGCCGACGCAGGACCCGCCACGGTCGAGTCCGAGCACCAGCCCCGGCCGCTCGCGCGTGCCGCGATGCACGAAGGAATAGACGCAGAGCGAGCGCCGGTAGCCATGCAGGCGGGCACGCTGTGTTTCGACATGCGCGAATCCCGGCCGCCAGATCAGCGAGCCATAGCCAAACACCCAAAAATCGCCCATATCGCCGCGCCTGATTGCAAAAGATGCCAACACCGCACCCGGACCGGTGTTTTTTCCGCCCGTCCCGTCTAACTATTCGTCTGTCTGCCTGGCGGAATCGACCACCCGTCCGCAACACCCATGCGTTAACGAGAGCCAAAGCATGACGTCAAGTGACGAACGCCAGCCAAGTAACCGTCGCCGCCTGTTCTGGCTTGCAGCGTTCATCGTCGTGCTGTTCGCCCTTTACAGCGGCGGCTGGTTTTATCTGGCCGACCGCGTCAGGAGCGAGGCCGACAAGGCGGTCGCCACGCTCAACAAGAATGGCGTCGAGGCCGGCTGTGCCAATCTCCAGGTCAGCGGCTATCCCTTGAGCTTTACCGTCTCCTGCGACAACCTCGCCTATGAGGACGATGCCAGGAACATTGCGGCTTCAGCCGGCAGTTTCAACGCGGCCGCCCAGATCATCCAGCCTCTGTCGCCGGTTGCCAATCTGCGCGGCCCGCTCAGGACCTCCGTTCCGGACATGGTGCCGCTGTGGATCGACTGGGACAATCTGCAGGCCAGTTTCAAATTGTGGTGGCCGCTGCCGCAGCGGATCTCGCTGGAGGCGGAGGGCCTGTCCGGCCAGACCGATCCGGCCGACGACACCGATCCGGTGCAACTGTTCAGCGCCGGCAAGGCATCGGGTCAGCTGCAGCCCAACGGCGAGGATATCGACTATCTCGGCAGTTTCGGCGATCTCGAGATCGACCCCGACGCAATTGGAGGGCGCGTGCTTCCGGCGCTCGATGCCAGCGGCGATGTGACATTGAAGAACGGCGTCGCACTGATCGGCACGCAGGTGAAGAGCCTTCGTGGCCAGGCGATCGAAATCCGCAACCTTGACCTGTCGTCGGGCACGGCGCGCATTACCGTTTCGGGACCGCTCTCGGTCGATGCCGAGGGCCTGGTCAACGCCGATCTGATGATCAGGCTGAAGGACCCGAAGGCGGTGGCGGCCATCCTCGGCGCCGCCATACCCGAGCAGAAAAGCCAGATCGAGCAGGGTTTTTCTGCCCTGGCGGTGCTCGGCAACGAACCGTCGATGCCGCTGAAGGTGGTCAGGGGCAAGGCCTCGCTCGGCTTCATTCCGCTGGGCAAGATCAAGCCGGTCGAATAGCTCAACCATGGCAAAACCCGTGAAGCTGCTGAGCGTTGGCGCCTTGACGCTGGACACCATCCTGCGCGTCGAGACGCTGCCCGTGCATCAGGGCAAGTTCATTGCCTCCGACGGCCTCCAGATCGCCTCGGGCATGGCCACCAGTGCTGCCTGTGCCGCCCACCGCCTCGGCGCCGAGGTATCGCTGTGGGCGAGCGCGGGTGACGATGCCGTCGCCGACCAGCTCATCGCCGGCATCGAGGCCGAAGGCGTCGATTGCACCTTTGTGCGCCGCGTCAGAGGCGCCCGCTCGGCGCTGGCCTCGATCCTGGTCGACGCGCATGGCGAGCGCATCATCGTGCCGTTCTATGACGGGCTGGCCCAGGCCGATCCCGAAGTCTTGCCGGTCGCCGACCTCACGGCATTCGACGCCGTGCTGGTCGATGTCCGCTGGCCGGGCGCGGCAGCGTTGGCACTCAAGGCGGCACGCGCCGTTGGGCGTCCGGCGATCCTCGATGCCGACACCGCGCCGCTGGAAGTTCTGGAACAGCTGTTGCCGCTCGCCACGCACATCGTCGCTTCGGAAACGGCGGCGCGCATCGTCTGCGGCCAGGCGCTCGATCCGGAAACGGCTTGCGCCGATCTCGCCAGCCGCACCGACGCCTTTGTCGCGGTAACCGGCGGCGCGGCGGGCTGTTGGTGGCACGACCGTCGCGCAGGCTGTGTGCGCCATGTCGCGGCGCCGAGGATCAAGGCAGTGGATACGCTCGCCGCCGGCGATGTCTTCCACGGCGCCTTCGCCGTCGGGTTGACGGAAGCCATGCCGGTCGAGCAGGCTTTGCGCTTTGCCAGTGCGGCCGCCGCGCTCAAATGCCTGCGCTTCGGCGGCAGGCTGGGCGCGCCGGAAAGGGCCGAGACGCTGGCCATGGTTGCGCAGACCTGGCCAGCCTGAAACAGACTTAGCCCTTCGCGGGATGCTCGACGGCCTGGCGGCCGAAATCGGGCACGTCGATATCCTGGCCGGCCTCGATGATCGAGCGGCGCACCGCGCGGGTGCGGGTGAACAGGTCGAAGAGCTTTTCGCCGTCGCCCCAGCGGATCGCGCGTTGCAGCGACGCCAGATCTTCCGAGAACCGCGCCAGCATTTCGAGAATGGCGTCCTTGTTGTGCAGGCAGACATCCCGCCACATGGTCGGGTCGGAGGCGGCAAGGCGGGTGAAGTCGCGGAAGCCGGAAGCCGAATATTTGATCACTTCGGACTTGGTCACCGACTGCAGATCATCGGCGGTGCCGACGATGTTGTAGGCGATGATGTGCGGCAAATGCGAGACGATGGCGAGCGTCATGTCGTGATGCTGCGGGTCCATCGTGTCGATGTTGGCACCGCAGCGGCGCCAGAATTCCGACAGCCTCTCCAGCGCGTCCGGGTCGGTGTCGGGCAGCGGCGTGAAGATGCACCAGCGATTGTCGAACAGGTCGGCGAAACCGGCGTCGGGGCCGGATTTTTCCGTGCCCGCCAGCGGATGGCCGGGAATGAAATGGACACCTTCAGGCACATAAGGCTGCATCTGCGCGATGACGGACGCCTTGGTCGAGCCGACATCGGTGAGGATCGCACCCGGCTTCAGCGCCGGCGCGATTTCCTCGGCCACCGCGCCGGACGAGCCGACCGGCACCGAGACGATGACCAGGTCGGCATCGCGGACAGCTTCTCTCGCATCGGTAGTATAGCTATCGCCCAGCCCGAGTTCCTCGGCTCGCGCCAGTGTCGCGGCACTGCGGGTCGAAATGGCCAAGTGACGGGCGAGACCTTCGCGGCGGATGACGCGGGCCAGCGACGAGCCGATCAGGCCGATGCCGACCAGCGCGATCTTTTCAAACATCGGTGATGTCATGGTCTCTAGCTTTTCAGGAATGTCGTGAGAGCGGCGACAACGCCGCGATTGGCCTCTTCGGTGCCGACGGTCATGCGCAACGCGTTGGGAAAGCCATAGCCCGAAACGCGCCGCAATATATAGCCGCGCGCCGTCAGATAGTCGTCCGCCGCCGCCGCCGAATGCTTCTGGTCATCGGGAAAATGAATGAGGACGAAATTGCCGACGCTGGGTGTCACCCGCAGCCCGAGCTTTGTAAATTCCTCGCTCAACCAGGCAAGCCAGGTCTCGTTGTGCGCCACGCTGCGCTCGACATGGGCGCGGTCGCGGATGGCTGCGATACCGGCCTCGATCGCCGTCGCATTGACGTTGAAGGGACCGCGCACGCGGTTGATGGCGTCGACGATATGCATCGGCGCATACATCCAGCCGATCCGCGCCCCGCCTAGGCCGATCTTGGAGAAGGTACGGGTCATCACCACGTTCTCGGTGCTGCCGACCAGCTCGATGCCGGCCTCATAGTCGTTGCGGCGGACATATTCGGCATAGGCCGCGTCGAGCACCAGAAGCACGTGCCTGGGCAGGCCGGCATGCAGCCGGCGAACCTCCTGAA
>NZ_RZTF01000306.1:0-7906 GCF_004023175.1 Mesorhizobium sp. M7A.F.Ca.MR.362.00.0.0 | reverse complement strand
GTATCACACCACCCGCATGATGCCGACGCGCGGCGCCGAGGTTACCGATGGCGGTTCGCTCTATTGGGTGATCAAAGGCAATGTGCAGTGCCGCCAGTTGATCACCGAAATCCGGCCGTTCACCGACAGCGAAGGCATCGGCCGCTGTCACCTGATTCTCGACCCCGAGGTTGTACGCACCGACTGGCAGCCGCGCCGGGCTTTTCAGGGCTGGCGCTACCTGAAGCCGGCGGACGCGCCGCTCGATCTGGGCAAGGGCAAGGCCGGATTGATCGAGATGCCGCCGAAACTCAGGCGCGAGCTTGCCGATCTGGGCCTGCTCTGACCCAAGGTGGCATTACCGCCTGGCCCTTTGCACCGCCCGATGTGGGGCTTGCAAGCGATGTGGCAACGCCACATCTTGTTTTTCATGAGCGATAAGAAGCAGCCCGTGCCCGCGAGGACCAGTCCTGCGCCGGTCAAGCCTCAATCCAACGCCGGCGAGATCGACGCCTTCATCCGTCAGGCGAGGACACTTGCCGCGTCGGCGACCGGTTCGGGCAGGCTGATCCTTGCTCTCGACGCAACAATGAGCCGCCAGCCGACCTGGGACCTGGCTTGTGAGCTGCAGGGCCAGATGTTCGACGCCGTCGGCAAGGCCGGAACCCTCAGCGTGCAACTGGTTTATTTTCGCGGTCTCGGCGAGTGCCGTTCGTCGGCTTTCGTGAGCGACACCAACGCCTTGAAGCAGCTGATGACGCGGATCGAATGCCGTAGCGGCCACACCCAGATCGGCAAGGTCCTGACGCATGCGTTGAAACAGACGGCGGCCGCCAAGGTCAATGCGCTGGTCTACATCGGCGACGCGATGGAAGAGAATATCGACGATCTGGCAGAAAAGGCCGGCAGCCTCGGCCTTCATGGCGTTCCCGTCTTCGTCTTTCAGGAAGGCCATGATTCCGGCGCGGAAAAGGCGTTCAAAGAGATTGCGCGGCTTTCCAAGGGGGCTTGGTTCCGATTTGATCGGCGGGCTGCCGCGACCTTGGCAGGGCTGCTTTCGGCCGTCGCCGTGTTTGCGCCCGGCGGGTTGAAGGCGCTCGAAGCCAGGGGCAGGCCGGAAGACCGGCTGATGATCGAGCATCTGCGGGGCGGCGGAAATTAATGGGCGCAATCATCGCTTTTGTCGCGTTGCTTCTGCTGCTTCTCGGCGCGGTGACGATCTTTCTGCGTGCCGAGCCGGCGAAACTGGCGAGCACGCTGCGAACGCTCGGGCCGGCTCTTCTGGCAGTTGTCGGCGTCGCCGTGCTTGTGGTCGGCCGTGAAGGCATCGGCGGCATGATCCTCACCGCGGCATTTGCCTGGTATGGCTCCATGCGCATGAAACGCCAGCCGGCCGGGCTTGCACCGGGCAAACGCTCGACGGTGCGCACAGCGGCATTGGAAATGGAGCTCGATCACGATACCGGCGGCCTCGAAGGACTGGTCCTGGCTGGCCGCCACGAAGGCAAGATGCTTGGCGCGATGGGGCTGGCGGAATTGCAACACCTCTACCGCGAACTCTCCAGCGATCCGGAGAGCCGACAGCTGCTAGAGACGTATCTTGACGGCAGATTTCCCGTCTGGCGCAAAAACGCTGAGACGAACGGTGGCGAAGGGCTGGGTGTTGCGCCAGGTCCGGGCGCCATGACTAAGGAGGAGGCCTACAAGGTCCTTGGTCTTGAAGCGGGGGCCGCCGCGGCGGATGTCCGCAAGGCGCACCGCCGCCTGATGCAGCGCCTGCACCCCGATGTCGGCGGCACGTCTTTCCTGGCGGCGCGGATTAACGAAGCCAAGGACGTCTTGCTCTCCAATCACAACTAGTCTCCTTCGATGCAGAACTTTTCCGGGAGATGACTTGCACGCCGTCCTACTGCTGGACGGCGTAGCACTCGATGTTCTTCTTCTTCAAAGCGGTGCAGGCCTTCCAGGCGGCGGTCTTCGAACCGAAGCCGCCGAAGCGGGCGCGGTAGTAGGTGACGCCATCCTTGTCGAAGGCGACGGTGAAGCCGGACGCGTCGGCCAGCACCTTGGGTGCCTGCTTGGTGGTCTTGTCGAGAAAGGCCTGGGCCTCTGACTGCTTTGGCGACGAGGCGACCTGAATGGCCCAGCCCGACGGCACCGACGCGGTGTTGACCGGGTCGACAGCCGCCGGCGTCGGCTCGGCATAGGCCGCTACCACCTGGGCCGTCGCGACCTGGGGGGCTGAAACGATGACGGTCTTGACCTTTCTGGTCTTGACGACGGGAGCTGCTTCCTCGGCCTGCGCGGTATCGTCTTCGGCGACCGTGGCGTCCTCGGCAACGATGGCATCGTCCTGCGCTATGACAGGCTTGTCGTCCGGTGTCGGAGCGTCATGCTTGGGCAGGAGAACCTTGGCAAGGGCAGTGATCGGGTTGTTGCCGCCAGCCTTGGCGACCAGATCGCCACCACCGCGAGTCGATGCCCTCGGCAGATAGGTGTTGATCAGGTTGGCCATCTGATTGTCACGGCTGCCGCCCGAGGTGCCGCCCATGACCACGCCGACGATGCGGCGATTGCCATCGGAAACCGACGAGACGAGGTTGAAGCCGGAGGCGCGGGTGTAGCCCGTCTTGATGCCGTCGACACCCTTGATACGTCCAAGCAGGCGGTTGTGGCCGTTGATGCGCTTGCGTCCGTAGAGAAAGGAGCGCTGCGAGAAATAGCCGTAATACTGCGGAAAATGCTCGCGCAGCGCGATGCCGAGCGTCGCCATGTCGCGCGCGGTGGTGAACTGGCCGGGGTCGGGCAGGCCATTGGCGTTTCTAAATACGGTGCCGTTCATGCCCAGCGCACGCGCCTTGGCGGTCATCATGCGGGCAAAAGTGGTTTCATTGCCGCCGAGCATTTCGCCGAGCGCGGTGGCCGAGTCGTTCGCCGACTTGGTGACGATCGACAGGATCGCGGTCTCGACCGTGACGGAACCGCCCGGCTTCACGCCAAGTTTCGTCGGCGCCTCGGCGGAGGCCTTGGCGGAAAACACCACTGGCGTGTTCCTGCTGATCTTGCCCTTCGCCATCGCTTCGAAGGTCAGATACAGCGTCATCATCTTGGTCAGCGAAGCCGGGTAGCGCCTGCCGTTGGCATCTGCGGAGTAAAGCACCTTGCCGGTCTTGGCATCCACGACGATGGCCGCCTGCCTGGCCGCCAGCGACGAGGCAACGTCGCCAAAAACGAATGTCATCGCCAAGACGACGATCATCATCGTTTTGAGAGGGGAGGTGGATTTGGAAACGATGCCCAACAACGCCTTACGCACTGGTACTTCCCTTGGATTTCTTCGTTGCGTTGGAGGCGGCAAAGGGTCCTGCCTCGCTTCCGGTCAAGCTACCGGCGCAGCGTTACCAATCCGTTTATGGTAACCGCCGCGTTCACCATTTTCTTCGGGCTTGAGGTTCTCTTTATTCGATTTTTAGCCATTGGCTGCGCAGGCGGGCCCGCAAGCCCGCGAAATCTTGACTTTTGTGCGACGCACAATATATTATCTTGCATTGCACAAGGGCGCCCCGAAGAAGGACGCTTCAACCGTCAAGGGAATCGTGAAATGACCCAGACCTATGAGGACTTCAGCAAATACGGCAAAGAGTTCGCCGACACCGGATTGAAGAGCTTCGCGTCGCTGTCCAAGGGCGCGCAGGCGATTGCCACCGAGGCTGGTGAATACACCAAGAAGAGTTTTGAAACCGGCAGCGCCACTGTGGAGAAGCTGTTTTCAGCCAAGTCGCTGGAAAAGGCGATCGAGATCCAGTCGGACTACGCCAAGCAGTCTTATGAGGCGTTCGTCGCCGAGGCCACCAAGATCGGCGATCTCTATGCCGAACTCGCCAAGGAAGCTTACAAGCCATTCGAATCGATCGTTGCCAAGGCAAAGTAATTTTGCCCGGGCGAACTGATTTCGCCTGACGTGACCCCAGATTCAGCCTTTGAACCCGAGAAAAAGCCCGGCCACGGAAACGCGGCCGGGCTTTTTTCGTGTCAATTTCCGTTCCAGAGCCTCGCGCCCCTTCACGATTGCGAAAATCGTCCAAGTTGGTGACCTAGCCATATTGTCAGCTAACCAGAAGGGCTTAAAATCGTACATCGAACACCTACATGTCGAACTCGCATGGGGAATCGAAAGAGGCAGGAATACGTGACTTCAGGTTTGACTGCCACGAGACGAGTGGTGCGAATGCAAGACGGCGACGGTAACGGCAATGGGGCCGGCCGTGGGACGGCCGTCATCACGCGCACCAAAACCAAGACCAAGAAGCCCAGCCTTTATCGGGTCCTCATCCTCAACGACGACTACACTCCGATGGAGTTCGTGGTTCACGTGCTGGAGCGTTTTTTCCAGAAGGATCGCGAAGCCGCCACACGCATCATGCTTCATGTTCACAATCATGGAGTGGGCGAGTGCGGGGTCTATACATTCGAGGTGGCCGAGACCAAAGTGTCCCAGGTCATGGATTTCGCCCGACAGAATCAGCATCCGCTGCAATGCGTGATGGAGAAGAAGTGAGGTAACATGCCGGCTTTCTCCCAAGGCCTGGAAAAGGCGCTTCACCAGGCGCTGACGCTCGCCAATGAGCGGCACCATGAATATGCAACCCTAGAACATCTGCTGCTCGCGCTCATCGACGACACCGAGGCGGCCGCCGTCATGCGCGCCTGCAATGTCGATCTCGATGAGCTCAAGCACACGGTTCTCACCTATATCGACACCGAGCTGGACAACCTCGTCACCGGTTACGACGAGGACTCCAAGCCGACCGCCGGTTTCCAGCGCGTCATCCAGCGCGCGGTGATCCATGTGCAGTCGTCCGGCCGCGAGGAAGTGTCGGGCGCCAACGTGCTCGTCGCCATTTTCGCCGAGCGCGAGAGCCATGCCGCCTATTTCCTGCAGGAACAGCAGATGACCCGCTACGACGCGGTCAACTACATCTCGCACGGCATTGCCAAGCGTCCGGGCGCGTCGGAGACACGCTCGCCGCGCGGTGCCGATGACGAGCAGGGCGGCCAGAACGGCGCCGAGCCGCAAGAGGAAGGCGGCAAGAAGAAGCAGCAGCAGGACGCGCTGACGGCTTATTGCGTCAATCTCAACAACAAGGCCAAGGCCGGCAAGATCGATCCGCTGATCGGCCGCGAATCCGAGATCAACCGCACCATCCAGGTGCTGTGCCGCCGCTCCAAGAACAACCCGCTCTATGTCGGCGACCCCGGCGTCGGCAAGACGGCGATCGCCGAGGGTCTGGCCAAGCGCATCGTCGAGGGCGACGTTCCCGAAGTGCTGCACAACGCCACCATCTTCGCGCTCGACATGGGCACGCTGCTCGCCGGCACGCGCTATCGCGGCGATTTCGAGGAACGGCTGAAGCAGGTCGTCAAGGAGCTCGAGGACTATCCTGGCGCCGTGCTGTTCATCGACGAGATCCACACGGTCATCGGGGCAGGGGCTACTTCAGGCGGCGCCATGGATGCGTCCAACCTGTTGAAGCCGGCGCTGTCATCGGGTGCGATCCGCTGCATCGGCTCGACCACCTACAAGGAATTCCGCCAGTTCTTCGAGAAGGACCGTGCTTTGGTGCGGCGCTTCCAGAAGATCGACGTCAACGAGCCGACCATCGAGGACGCCATCGAGATCATGAAGGGCCTCAAGCCCTATTATGAGGAGTTCCACAAGGTGAAGTTCACCAATGAGGCGATCAAGGCCTCGGTGGAACTGTCGGCACGCTACATCAACGACCGCAAGCTGCCGGACAAGGCGATCGACGTGATCGACGAGACCGGCGCCTCGCAGATGCTGGTGCCGGAAGCCAAGCGCAAGAAGACGATCGGCATCAAGGAGATCGAGGCGACGATCGCCACCATGGCCCGCATCCCGCCGAAGACGGTTTCGGCCGATGACGAGAAGGTGCTGCAGGGCCTCGATATCGAGCTGAAGCGCGTCGTCTATGGCCAGGACACTGCGATCACCGCGCTGACCTCGGCGATCAAGCTGGCACGTGCCGGCCTGCGCGAACCGGAGAAGCCGATCGGCTCCTACCTGTTCTCCGGCCCGACCGGCGTCGGCAAGACCGAAGTGGCCAAGCAGTTGGCCGCCTCGCTCGGCGTCGAGCTGATTCGCTTCGACATGTCGGAATATATGGAACGCCACACCGTCTCGCGGCTGATCGGCGCGCCTCCGGGCTATGTCGGCTTCGACCAGGGCGGTCTTCTGACGGACGGCGTCGACCAGCATCCGCATTGCGTGCTGTTGCTCGACGAGGTCGAGAAGGCGCATCCGGACCTGTTCAACATCCTGTTGCAGGTGATGGACCACGGCAAACTGACCGACCATAACGGCAAGCAGATCGACTTCCGCAATGTGATCCTGATCATGACCACCAATGCGGGCGCGTCGGATGCGCAGCGCGCGGCGATCGGCTTCGGCTCGACCAAGCGCGAAGGCGACGATGTCGAGGCGATCAACCGGTTGTTCACGCCGGAGTTCCGCAACCGGCTCGATGCGATCATCCCGTTCGGCTCGCTGCCGGTGCCGGTCATCCATCAGGTGGTGCAGAAGTTCGTCATGCAGTTGGAGGCCCAGCTCTCAGAGCGTGGCGTCACCTTCGACCTGTCGGCGGATGCGATCGCCTGGCTCGCCGACAAGGGCTATGATGAGCGCATGGGAGCGCGGCCGCTTGGCCGCGTGATCCAGGAGCACATCAAGAAGCCGTTGGCCGATGAGGTGCTGTTCGGCAAGCTCAAGAAGGGCGGCACGGTGCGCGTCACCGTCGAGAAGAAGGAAACCGGCGAGACCGGCCTGAAGCTCGAATCGCTGGCCGACGAGGCGCCGGTGAAGCCGAAGAAGGAAGAGCCTGAAGAAACGCCGAAGCCAAGAAAGGCCGTAGCGAAGAAGCCGGCGGCCAAGAAGCTGGTGGCGCAGAAGCCCGAAGCCAAGGGCAAGGACGGCGGCAAGCGCAGTCTCGTCCCGCAACTGCCCAGAAAGAACTGACCTTGAGGAAAGTCGAAAAGCCCCGGAAACGGGGCTTTTTTCGTTTGCAAGGAGGAGGGGCATGAGCGGCCAGATCATCATCCTGAACGGTGCGCCGCGATCGGGAAAAACAAGCATCGCCAGAGCTGTTCAGGAGCGCTTCGATGGCGTCTGGATCAATCTCGGCGTCGACGTTTACGAGCAGGCTACGCCGGCACGCTATCGGCCCGGGATAGGATTGCGGCCCGGTGGCGAGCGTCCGGACCTTGAGGCCCTCGTGCCCGGACTATACGCCGCGCTCTACGAATCGATCGCCGCCCACAGCCGGCTGGGGCTGAATGTCGTGGCGGATATCGGCCATCACGACGCCTATTCGAGACCAGTTCACATTGTGGCCGATTGCGCGCGCCGGCTTGTCGGTCTGCCGGTGCTGTTTGTCGGTGTTCGCTGCCCGCTGGAAATCATCATGGAAAGGCGTGCCGCCAGCGCGGCGGACAAGAGATATGTGACCGGCTCATCAGACGATCCGGTGCCGTTGCCCGTGCGCCTGTGGCAGGAGGAGGTCCACCGCCCAGGCGTGTACGATCTGGAAGTCGATACCTCGCTCCTGAGCCCGAAGCAGTGCGCGGATACGATCGCAGAGCAGCTTCGGCAAGCACCGTATCCAACAACGTTTCAGAAACTATCCAACCCATCCAGCGCGGCCCTTGAGCCGTTTTGACCGGCATGGCCGCCGCAGGCGGGTTCGTCCAGATCGGTGAATTTACAGCCTGCAAACGGCCTGCGATTGCATCGTGGAGCTCTCGATTTCAGCGGCCATGCGGTCCGGCGCGAAACGGGTCAGCAAATATCCGCACACCTTCCAGATCGCGATCATCAGGAATGCACCCGCATAGCCATCCAAGGCATAGTGCC
>NZ_RZTF01000305.1:0-7923 GCF_004023175.1 Mesorhizobium sp. M7A.F.Ca.MR.362.00.0.0 | reverse complement strand
GGCACGCGGCGGTGCCCGGTCGGCTCGACATCGTCGGCGGCGATACCCGCATCGCGTTGCTGGCCGGCCTCAACGCCTATGACAAGCCGTCGATCTTCACAGACCTCGACATGCGGCTCGCCCCCTGGATCACCAGCCAGCGGCTGCGCGATCACGGCATGCTTCTGGTCTGGCCCGGGAGCGGCGTGCCACCTCGGCTGCTGGCGTGGCTGGGAAACATCCCGGTCAAGACCGTTCTTTTCGACTGGTCGCTCAGGGCACCACCGGTGGCGATCAGCTTTGCCGCCATTCCGCCTGGCATGAAGCTACCGGGTTTGATCGACAGCCTCGCCCAACCGAGCAATTGAGGTAGATCCACCGCGTCCGCTGGACGAAGCAGGTGACAATGCCCATTTATGGCGAGACCACTTGCTTTCACGCAATTCCAGACGGAAAACCGCTACACACTTTTCCTGGAATTGCTTTTGAGGAGACGTGACATGGCGACTTCGACCGAACGTGCAGTCCTTGCCGGCGGCTGTTTCTGGGGCATGCAGGATTTGATACGGCGCTATCCCGGCGTCATCTCCACCCGTGTCGGCTACAGCGGCGGCGACGTGCCCAACGCCACCTACCGCAACCACGGCACCCACGCCGAAGCCATCGAGATCAATTTCGATCCGGCCATCATAAGCTATCGCACGCTGCTGGAACGCTTTTTCCAGATCCACGATCCGACGACCCGCAACCGCCAGGGCAACGATGTCGGGACGAGTTATCGCTCGGCGATCTATTACACCAGCGACGAACAGAAGCGCGTCGCCGAGGACACCATCGCCGATGTCGATGCCTCGGGCCTGTGGCCGGGCAAGGTCATCACCGAAGTCGCACCCGTTGGTCCGTTCTGGGAAGCCGAGCCCGAGCATCAGGACTATCTGGAGAAATATCCCAACGGATACACCTGCCACTTCGTCAGGCCAGGCTGGAAGCTGCCGGTTCGCGAGACGGCGGTTTCGTAGATTCGCAACTGCGATTTGCCCTGCATTGCTGCTCGACGGTGTCGTCGAGCAGGTCATCGCATCCAAACCCCTTTCAGTCAGCGCACCGTGTCGCGTCGGCCATTGAGCTTTCACAACGTCCGAGCGCTCTTCGAACGCCTTCGTCAACGGCGAATGCGGATGCGGTAGGCAAACACGGTCAGGTGGTTGACAGCCTGCCGTATCGCGGTTCCAATTGCGCAGGAAGAGTTGATTTCGGGAGACGGGCCGTGAAGAAAATCTACGAAAAGCCAGTGTTTGTAAAACGCGAGCGTCTTTCGGTTGTCACTGCCTTGGCATCGCCTTCCACTCAGCCGACCTGACAAGCTCGCCCTGATCTGTCGGCCCGTTTGAGCCGCCGAAGATGAGGCCGATCGAATCGACCGATCACTCGGAGCCGATCACAGCCGTTTTTGTCCTCGATATCTCTAACCATACGGGGCCTCTGCTCGCCGGCTGGCTAGAGGCTGGAAATGCAATTGGCGCGATCATCGTGCCCGGGTTCCGGCGTCGTCCCACCGGTTTCAGCATCGGCAATTTCCGACGAAGGCTTCAACGCAAGCTGCTGCTCAGGCGGTTTGTCGGTAACACGCCTGTCAAGTTGATCGAATTTGGCCGCCCTTACGATTGGAATGCGCTTGGTCGCCAATTGTCTGACCTCCGCGCCGATGTGCTGGTCTGCTACACTTTGCCTGTCTTGATCCCTCAAGAGGTTCTTGGCCATTTTTCCAAAGGCGGGGTCAACCTCCACCCGGCGCTGCTCCCCGACTATCGAGGGCCACATCCGACCCAGCGCTTGGCCGTGGACGGCCGGTGTGCGGCTCATGGCGGCGTCACGCTCCACAAGATGTCCGCCGGTTTTGACGAGGGTGACATTCTCGGGCAGGTGCCGTTTTCCGAAGCTGACTGGACCTCGAGAGAAGCCTTGGCCGACAGCACGGCAACCGCTATGCGGATTCTGGTGAGCGAGGCGGTGCCGGCCTACTGCCGGGGGCTGTTGTCAGGAATGCCGCAGCCGAAAGGCGACTTCGTCTGGGCACGGCTTCAGCCCAGCCACCTGATAATCTCGCCGGCCATGTCGGTCGAGCATGTTGTACGGCTATGGCATGTGCTCGGCCTTCTGCCAGGCATCTATCTTGAAATCGGAACGCGCAAAGTCAGACTGGGATTCCAGATCAGAAGGCTGGGGCCTTGCACAGGAAAGGCTCCGGTCAGGCGGTGGGGAACAGTGGAATTCGATCTCGCCAACGGTCGGGTCCTGTATTTTACCTACGGTAGAGTGCTCAAACGGCTGCTCAATTCAAAACACCTGTTTTTGCGCCCGCCCGCCGGAAAACCCGCTCCACAAATCCGGCTGTTCGGCAAAACGAGTGCTGCGGACCAGAGAAACGGATGAAGCCGCTGGGCGATGCCCAGCGGCTTCATCTGTGTGCGGTTACTTGCCACAATTATTATCGTTTACCGTTGGCGCCGTCGCGTTACCATCGGCGTCCGTCTGTGCGCCTTGCGGGTTGGTCGGGCAATTCTGATCCGCGTTCGAATTCATGTCCCCTACCGTGCCAGTCGTGCTGTTGGTCGTGCCCGGGTCGACAGTGTCCGGCTCGACCGTATTCGGTGAAGCCGGCGTGTTCGGCTCAACCGTCACCGATTTGCCGCTGCCGCTTCCATTTGCGTTGTTGCTGCCGGCGCTTTGCGCCATGGCTGACGTGGCCAGACCAATGGTGAGAACGGAAGCTGCGAGGATTTTCATGAACATGGTTTGTCTCCATTTCTGTGAAGTCGTCGCTTGTTTTCTACGAAAGTGATCGCGTTGCGACTGTGGGGACAACCGGTCGCGGCGGCGAAGGTTCCCGACAAAATTCCGCTCAGGCGCACCGTGACTGGCGCAATGCTTTTGGCGCAGTGCTCTAAAAAAACGGCTTTCCCTTGAACTCGAATGATGCTTTAAGGCGCACATCCACAGGGGTGCTCCGTACGGTCGGGGCTGAGACGGGGGCGGCAAGCCCACAGACCCTAGAAGCTGATCTGGGTAATACCAGCGGAGCGAGGCGGGCGATGTTTTCAGGCGCACAGATTTCCCTATACCCCATGACCGACGAATTCGTCGGTGTCATTCTTGGCGCGCTCGGTGCGCTCGATCCCTGGCGCGACAAGCTCAGGATCGAGACCGACGACATCTCGACCTTGCTGGTCGGGCCGCCCGAAGTGCTGTTTCCCGCCATGCGCGACCTCTTCGTGGCGGCGGCACGCAGCGGCAAACATTGCGTGTTGTCGGCCGCCATCTCGCGCGGGTGCCCTGGCGAGCCGGATGACCCGATCTGCCGCTCCGATGCACTTGGCGGGCCTGTCGGGCCACTCGGCCCGCGCAAGGATGCGGCCATCGCGGCGGTGCGCAATGCTGCTGCCACCGGCCAGTCGGCGGCGGCGCAGTTCTCGCTCTATGTGATGGGCACCGACGACCACATGGACGAGATCTACGGCTGCATCGATTTTCTCAAGCAGTCCGGCGTCTATGAGCGTTCCAAGCATTTCTGCACGAAACTGCGCGGTGATGCCGGTGCGATCTTTTCGGCGCTGGACGAGGCCTTCTGCCGCTTCGGACCAGGCGCCGGCCACGTAACCCTCGACGTCACGGTCTCGGCCAACAGCCCGTCGGCTGTCTGAGCCAGCCGCGCTTTCGCGCTGCCGTCAAAGGTTGTCTCCCGTGGCCACATCATCAGTCGCTTCGCGCCCGATCGCGAGCCTTCTTGTCAAGGCAATGCCGGCCATGATCTCGGTCGGTTTGCTCCTGCTGGCGTGGGAGCTTTATGCCACCTATTCCGGCATCAGGCCGACGACACTGCCGGCGCCGTCGCGCGTTTTCGAGCAAGCGCTGCTCAATCGCCAGGCGCTGGCCGACAACGCCATTCCGACCATCGGCGCCACGCTGCTCGGCTTCTCCTGTTCGCTCAGCGCTGCCTTCGTGCTGTCGATGCTGGTCGACTTCTTCCAGCCGCTGCGGCGTGCGCTGTTTCCTGTCTTAATCGTCAGCCAGACCTTGCCGCTGGTGGCGATCGCGCCGCTGGTGGTGCTCTGGTTCGGCTTCGGGCTGGCGCCCAAGATCATGCTGGTGGCGCTGGTTACCTTCTTTCCGATGCTGGTTGCATTAGTCGAGGGTTATGAGTCGACCGAGGCCGAGATCGGGCAAATGCTGCGCGCCATGGGAGCAGGGCGCTGGCGCATCTTCATGCTGGCACGGCTGCCTTCGGCGCTGCCCTATTTCTTCGCTGGTTTGAGGATCTCCATCACCTACGCCGTGGTCGGCGCGATCTTCGCCGAATATGCGGGGGCCGCGAAGGGGCTGGGCATCTACATGCTCAACGCCAAGAACAATTTCCGTCCTGACCTGGTTCTTGCCGCCGTCGGAGTGAGCGCTGCCCTGACCCTTGTCCTGTTCGGGTTGACTGTACTGCTGCAGCGCCTTGCGATGCCCTGGGAGCGGGCCGGCAAGGAAACCGCCGGGAAGGGGGCCTAGCGATGAGCCGGCTCGAACTGCGGCATGTGCGCAAGGCGTTCGGTGGGCTCGACGTGCTGGCCGATATTTCGCTTAGCGTCGGCGCTGGTGAATTCGTCTCGATCCTTGGACCCTCGGGCGCCGGCAAATCGACACTCTTCCAGCTCCTGACCGGCGCCGAGCATGGCGAGGGCGAGATGTTGTTCGACGGCGCGCCGCTCGACGACCACGGCAGGCATTTCGCCTTCATGCCGCAGCGTGACGCGCTGATGCCGTGGCGGCGCATCCTCGAAAACGCGACGCTCGGGCTCGAAGTGCAAGGCATGAGGAGACAGGCGGCGCGGGCGCGCGTTGCGCCGTTGTTTGCCGAATTCGGGCTTGCCGGCTTCGAGCGGCATTTTCCAGCGCAACTGTCCGGCGGTATGCGCCAGCGCGCGGCCTTGCTGCGCACGGTGGTGCAGCAACGCGACATGCTTTTGCTCGACGAGCCGTTCGGCGCGCTCGACGCGCTGACCCGCACGGCCATGCAGCGCTGGCTGGAACAGATGTGGCGGCATCATCGCTGGACGGCGCTCCTGATCACCCATGACGTGCGCGAAGCCGTGTTCCTGTCCGACCGCATCTATCTGCTGTCGGCGCGCCCGGCCCGCATCGTGCGTGAAATCAAGGTGCCGCTGCCGCGCCCGCGCAGCCTTGGCGGCGATGCCGCGCGCCAGGCAAGTACGCTCGAGGCCGAGATTCTCGACATCATCCTCAACGCCACCCCATCCAAAGGACACGATCATGACTGACTTGACGCGCCGGCAGGCCTTGTTGCTGACCCTTGCCACAGGCCTTCCGCTCGTTGCCGGATCGGGGCGAGCCCAAGCACAATCGGCACAAAAGGTCACCGTTGCCCTCGACTGGACTGTCAACACCAACCACATCGGACTGTTCGTCGCCCGCGACAAGGGCTTCTATCGCGAGGCCGGGCTCGAGGTCGACATCCTGCCTTACAGCGATACCGGTGCGGGCACGCTGGTTGCAAATCGCGTCGCCGATTTCGGCATCAACGGCACCATCAGCCTGTTCACCCAGAGAACCGCCGGAGCGGACCTGAAGGGCGTCTATGCGGTGGTGCAATCGGAAACCGGCCGCGTGGTCTTCAATGCGGCCCGCAGCGAGATCGTAAGCCCGAGAAACCTCGACGGCCTGACCTATGGCGGCTTCGGCAGCGCCTGGGAAAACGCCCTGATATCGACCATCATCCGCCATGATGGCGGCAAGGGCAATTTCGAGACGGTGACGCTCGGCACCTCAGCCTATGAGGCGCTGGCCAATGGTTCGGTCGATTTCACGCTCGAAGTCTCGACCTGGGAGGGTGTCGACGCCGAGCTCAAGGGCGTCAAACAACGCAGCTTCGTCTATGCCGATTACGGCGTGCCTGACGAGCACACGACACTGATCTCTTCGAGCGAAGCCTATCTCCAGGCAAACCCCAAGCCTGCGGCCGCCTTTGTCCAGGCGACGCGGCGCGGCTACCAGTTCGCGGTCGATCACCCCGAAGATGCGGCAGCCCTGCTGATCGCGGCCAACAAGGATGCGTTGACCAATCCGGCGCTGATCCACGCCTCACTGAAGGCGCTGATCGACGGCCATTATCTGCGCAGCCAAAGCGGCGCCATCGGGACGATGGATCCGGCCAAGATGGGAGCGATCGGCGGCTATCTCTTCGCGTCCGGCATTTTGCGTGATGCCGACGGCAAGCTGGTTGCTCAACGCCCGGATTTCGGGAGCTATTTCCGCAACGACTATCTGAGCTAGTCTGGCAAAACCAAATGAGATGGGTCGCCAGTCTTTCTGGGCGACCGCGTGGAGCAGGTCGTCTGGAAGTGGCGCCCTGGCTCCCCGACAGCCAGTTTAATGCCGATCTGATCTTGTTGATTAACTGCCCGGCAATGGTTGCGTGCAAAGGTCGCCCTGAGGGATCATTGGGGTGTTTGCATTGCTCATATCAAAAAGCGAGGCGCTTTCGCACGTCAGTGACGGCAGGATTTTGTCCGCAGCCCGAAAGCGCGAAATCCTGGTGGATTTGCGCGAAGGTTTCTTTCGGATCTGCGCGCTGGCCTTCGCGGGCATGTTCGTCTACCGCGGCGTATCTCACCTGATGCTCGACCCGACCCGCATCAATGTGGCGCTGGTGGCAATTTCCGAGATCCTGACCTTTACCTGGCTGCTTCTGTCGCGGCGACCGCAGGTTCGCGACTGGAACCCGCTGACGGTGGTTGTTTCGGTGGTCGCCAGCTTCGGTGTCGGCTTCATCGACCTGGAACCGGGCGTGGCCATCATCCCGATCTATGCCGCCGCGCCGCTGCAAGTCCTGGCGTTGGGGTTCGTGATCTGGGGGAAGATATCGCTAGGGCGTTCTTTCGCCATTCTGCCGGGCAATCGCGGCGTGATGACCGACGGTGCCTACCGCCTGGTGCGGCACCCGATCTATGCCGGATACCTTGCCGGTCATGTCCTGTTCCTGCTGTCGGCCTTTTCCTTCTACAATCTTGCTGTCTACGCCGCGATCACCTTCTTCCAGGTTCATCGCATCCTGCGCGAAGAGGCGCTGTTAGCCGCGACGCCGGAATACCGGGACTATATGAAGCGCGTCCACTACAGGCTGTTCTACGGGATCGTCTAACAAGCCGGCCAGCGCAGAATCGTTCGGCCTGCAATCACGCTTGCACTCTCTCGCTCCCGCATCCGCCGACAGACTCTGGCCACTTGCAATCATCGTGGCGGTCTTGCTGATCTTGCGAGAGGCTCGTGCGCTGTCCGGTGCGGTGTACGGCCTCGCAGTAAGACGAGCAGAGTAACGTCCGATCATCAATGGTCTTACGCACTGTGTAAAGAGAAATTATTCCAACTTTATTACAATTTTATTTCAGAAATTTTGTTGATGTATACCACGCTTCAGGTTCAGTATTCTCTCTCTGAAACTGAAATTCACCACCTCGCGTAGTTGATCTTGCAATCGGCTCTCGCCAATTGCTTTAGCGCAACGACAACAGGAGAGTGTTATGGCTCACACCATCAAGACAGTCGCCAACATGTTGGCGGGTAGTGCGGTAATCTTAGCCCTTTCCCTGCCCGCCAATGCTGCGGGAATCGGCCTTGGCGTTGGTGCCTCGGTGGGTGGTAGCGGCGGCGTCAATGCCGGCGTCGGGGCTTCCGTTGGCGGCAGTGGCGGCATCAGCGCCGGAGTGGGCGCCTCGGTGGGCGGCAGCGGTGGTGTAAAGGCCGGGGCCGGTGCCAATGTCGGCGGCTCGAGCGGTGTCAATGCTGGTCTCGGCGCTTCGGTCGGCGGCAGCAATGGCATCAATGCCGGCGCGGGCGCCAATGTTGGAGGATCTGGCGGCATTGCTGCCGGACTCGGCGCCAATG
>NZ_RZTF01000304.1:0-7943 GCF_004023175.1 Mesorhizobium sp. M7A.F.Ca.MR.362.00.0.0 | reverse complement strand
AGCGACCGGAGCCAACATCTTCTTCGTCAAGGAGGGCAAGATCCACACACCAAAGCCCGACTGCTTCCTCGACGGCATCACCCGCCGCACGGTCATTGGGCTGGCCAAGGATCGCGGCCTGGAGGTGATTGAACGCGCCATCCTGCCGGAAGAGCTGGAAAGCTTCGAGCAGTGCTTCCTGACCGGGACGGCAGCGGAAGTGACGCCGGTTTCCGAGATCGGGCCTTACCGATTCGAGGTCGGCGAAATAGCCAAGAATCTTATGAATGACTATTCTGCGGCCGTTCAGCCCAAGCACGCGATCGCCGCAGAATAACGAAAGTCACAGCTTTTTTAGGAAGTAGGGGCGGTTTTTGGGCCGCCCCTTTTATTTCAGCGTTTCTGCATTTGACTTTCGTCCAATTCGGCGTCTCATGATGGTGTCGGCCCGGGAGGCTGACAGCTATGGAGGGACTAATCATATGGACATGAACACGCTTCTTCCGATCATCATACAGGTGATTACTGGCGTCATCGGTGGTCAGGCGGTCGGTGCGGCGCTCAAGACGGCGGCGATGGGTCAGCTTCCCAAAATCCTGGGCGGAGCCATTGGCGGCGTCGGCGGTGCGGCGATCCTCGGCAGCCTGCTGGGTGGCGGTGCGGTCGATCCGGCGGCTGCGGCAGCAGCAACGAGCGGTCTCGGCAGCGCGCTGAACCTGCAGAACATCGTCGGCGGCGCCGGCGGCGGCGCGATCCTGACCGCCATTCTCGGCGCGGTCATGGGCGCCATGAAGAAGTAGGCGGGCCGTTAAGGTCTTTTCAAATGGGCGGCTTCGGCCGCCCATTTCCGTTTCGGAACTACCGATGTTCGTCTTTCGAGGGTGGACGCCCTTTATCCGCGCCTCTACATCACCCGTGAACATCGAAAGGACGATCATGGGTCAGCTCAATGCCGGCATCGTGCCGGTCACACCGTTCCAGCAGAATTGCACCTTCCTGTTCGACATGGATGACAAGCATGGCGTCGTCGTCGATCCTGGCGGCGATATCGACAAGGTGTTGGCGGTGCTGAAGGACAATGCGATCTCAGCCGGGGCGATCTGGATAACGCATGGCCACATCGACCATGCCGGCGGCGCAATGGAGTTGAAGGAGGCGCTCGGCGTCGAGATCATCGGTCCGCATGAGGCCGACAAGTCGCTGCTCGACAATCTGGAAAACCAGGGCAAGCGCTACGGCATCGCCGGAGCGCGCAACTGCGTGCCCGACCGGTTCCTGTCCGAAGGCGAGACCGTGTCGTTCGGCGGCCATGTGTTCGAGGTGCTGCACTGCCCCGGCCATGCACCAGGTCACGTCGTCTATTACAACCGCGCGGCCAAGTTCGCCCATGTCGGCGACGTGCTGTTCCGCGGCTCGGTCGGCCGCACCGACCTGCCGGGTGGCGACCATGCGGCACTGATCGCTTCGATCAAGGACAAACTCCTGCCGCTCGGCGACGACATCGGCTTCATCTGCGGCCACGGTCCCGGCGGACGTTTTGGCGAGGAGAGGCGGACCAATCCTTTTCTCGTTTAGAGCAATTCACCATTTCACGGAAACGGCGGGGCCGCTCTGACCCTTTGTTCTGACTCAATTCCCAAGGGAAAACGCTTTGCGCTTTTCCCGGGAAACCGTTTCACACTTTTCCTGGAATTGCTGTAGGGCGTGCCGATATTCGCCTGCCCCAATCCTGTGATGCTCCAAACAGAAAAGCGCTGGCCTTGCGGTCAGCGCTTTTCCGTTGGGGCAGGGAGGCCCAGGTTTAGTTCGCCGTGCAGAAATGCTGTTCGCCGTCATTGCCGGTGAACGTGCCGGTGCGGGAATTGAAGGTGCGGTAGCGGTCCGAGCAGTATTCGTACCAATCACGCGTCCACGGCTCGGCATAACGATCAGCGTAGACCACCCGCGGCTCCGCATAGTAGCGGCGGACCGGGGCCGGGCGCACCACCACGTCACGATCGTAGTAACCGTCATCGTAGTAGCGGTCAGCGTCGGGCGGCGGGCGGTCATTGGCCAATGCGCCGCCGATCAGCGCACCGGCCGCGAGGCCGAGCACGCCGGCGGCAATGGCATCGCCGTTGCCATGATGGCCATGATGACGGCGCCAATCACGTGCGTTGGCGGCGGGCAAGGCCGAAAGCGTGGTGGCGACCACGGCAGCGGCCAGGACGGCGGTCTTGAAAATTCGGTTCATCTCGGTCTCCTTCGTGCCGGCCCGTGTAGTTTCGGGGATGCGGTCCGGCTTTACCAAAGACTAATATGCAACCGTGGCTGAACGGGGGCTGAACGGATTTCGACGAACTTATTCAAAACAGGCGTCAAAGGTCACACGCCCTCCAGGGAGCGAAAACCATCGCCGGTCCAAGCCGGCTCAGCCGACCGACAGGTTGACGGCCTTGGGTCCCTTGCCGCGCTTGTCCGGCTCGGTGTCGAACGACACTTTCTGGCCATCCTCCAGGCCGGGAAGGCCGGACGCCTGCACGGCTGAAATATGGACGAAAACATCCTTCGCGCCATCATCGGGCGTGATGAAGCCGAAGCCCTTGGCATGGTTGAAGAATTTGACGGTGCCGGTCTGCGGCATGGGAAGCTCCTTTGTCCCATAAACTCCAGTCTCGGGCCGGCAAATGCCCGAGTGGAAATTTGTCCTTTATTTTAGCGTCATCGGCAAGAGAAAGTTTTGCGGGCGTCTAAAGCACGTTGCGGCACGCTTTGGGTCTTTGTTTTATGCAAGTCGTTGCCCAGAACCTGGCGGCTTGGGCGACATCACCGGCCCGCGCCTTCGATAAGGAAAAGGCGCGACGAAGATCGCCGCGCCTTTCAAAATTCAGATCCCTCTCCAGCCAGGTGCAGGCATGGAGCCTCCGTCGCACGTCCGAGTGACATGCGGCGCGCCGATGGCTCAGGCTGCGCGGAGGTTGACGGCCTTGGGGCCCTTGCCCATGCGGTCCGGCTCGACGTCGAACGTGACCTTCTGGCCGTCGACGAGCGTGCGCAAGCCGGAGGCTTCGATCGCGGAGATATGGACGAACACATCCTTGGCGCCACCATCGGGCGTGATGAAACCGAAGCCTTTGGTCGCGTTGAAGAATTTAACGGTGCCGGTCTGGGCCATTGGGGAAACTCCTTCACCCGTTCAGTCTTTGGTGGTCCCGCCCGCCGCCTGGCGCAAAGGGCAGTTCCCGGTGGTTGCTTCGGCAGTCATGCATTGGCGCATGGTCAAACCCCCCGCCGAAAACGGGGCCGTCAGAGATTCACAGTATCGGGGAAAGGTCGTCCAAAACGTTCCGCTCTCCGGGTCGCAAATGCCCGAACACGGAATTTATCGCACGGAAACGTGATGGTTGCAAGATACCGCCGCGGGCCGCCGTACTGGCGCATCCCGACGCATCAATCGACTGACCTGAGCATCGATGGGCTCGGCATAGGCTTGCTTGCTGGCCGGGTCATCGGCCAGAGCCGGGCCACGAATGGGCCAGACATCGCGGCGCGCTGACCTCCCTGGCGTCCAGGCGCCGTTGTCGTTTGCCGAGCTCAAACGGGGGTTGCATTTGGCACGGGAATGGCGAGGATCGGTAACCGGGGACCGATCGTGGGAGATCATCATGAAATTTCTGGCGGCAATCTTTTCGCGGCAGGGTTTTGTCATCTTGTTGCTGTCGGCAGTTCTTGCCGCCTGCACCGTTGTCGTCGATGACGGACCAGGGCCACGCCCGCGTCCGCCACGGCCCGAGCCGCAATATTGCAGCAAGCAGTACGAGCCGGTCTGTGCCCGGCGCGGCGGCGACCGCCAGACCTTCGCCAATGCCTGTCTTGCCGACCGGGCTGGCTACCGCATCGTGCGCGACGGTCCGTGCCGCGACAGCGGCGGTGGCGGTGGCGGTGGCGAGCAGACGTTCTGCACCCGCGAATATGCTCCGGTCTGCGGCCGCCGGCATGGCGAGATGCGTACCTTCCCCAATTCCTGCGAAGCCCGCGCCGCGGACTATCGCGTCGTTGGCGACGGGCCGTGCTGAGAACGCTGCGCGTTGTTGAGGACGACAGGCGTCAAGCCGTCGGCTTCACCTGGCGACAGTAGGCGATGAACTCGGACGCGGGCATGGGTCTGGCGAAAAGCCAGCCCTGGCCGTAGTCGACGTCGCGCTCGGCGAGATAGTCGGCCTGCGCCTGCGTCTCCACGCCTTCGGCAACGATCTTCAGCTTCAGTGTCTTGGCCATGTCGATGATATGCGGGGTGACGGAACTGGTGGCGGAATTCGTGCTGATCGTATCGATGAACGATTTGTCGATCTTGAGCGCATCGAGCGGCAGCCCCTCGAGATAGGACAGGCTGGAGTAGCCGGTGCCGAAGTCGTCGATTGCCACTGCGTGCCCCAGTTCGCGGGCACGAATGAGCGTCGAGCGGGCCGAGTTGATATCGACGAAACCGCGTTCGGTCGCCTCGAGCCAGATTTGCTGCGGCTGGATCCCGGTGTGCTGCAATGCTTTCTCGATAATGGGCAGGACCCGCGCCGTGCTGACATCGGTTGCGCTGAGATTGATGGCGATGTGAAGTGAGCGATCGGCGACCAGGAGCATGTTCAGGTCGAACACAACCATCGCAATGACCTGATCGGTGATCGCTGTGATCAGGCCACTCTCTTCCGCCAGCGGAATGAAGAGATCGGGCCGGACCAGGGAGCCATTCGGCCGCTTCCAGCGCACCAGCGCTTCCGCGCCGATGCAATTGCCCGTCCTGAGCTCGACGATCGGCTGATAGTGGACGATGAATTCGTGCTTGCGCACGGCGATCTGCAATTCTCCCAAGGGCGAAAGCCGCCTTCGTGACAGCCACACAACCACGCCGATGATGAAGGCAGCCATGAAGGCGCCGAGCGGGAGCAGCATGAATTGCTGCTTGCGAACGCTGCCCAGGATCTGGCTTGTCGGTTCGGTGGCGACAGCAATCCAGTCCGTCCCGCGCGCCGCGGCAAACAGGAGATCGTCATCGATGCCTTCGCTGGGGCCGGCGATGATCTTCTCGATACGGGCAGGATTCGGGCTATTCAGCGCGCCAAGCAGGATGCCCGTTTGCGTCGTCAAGGCGATCTGGACACCAGGATCGACGATGACGTCGACAAAGCGTACCGGATCGACAAGGACGTTGTGATCCCTGTATCGCAGCGCCATCAGAAAATGGTCATCGCTCATCACCGGCTGCATGCGGGCGGTGACGGCAATGCTGTCCCTGGTGGTGAAGTCAGGGGTGGATTGCGCAACGCGCCCTTCGGTTGGTCCCCAGGAAGAGCATTTGAGCAGGCCGTTTTCGAAATAGCCCATTTCTTCGATCGGGCGCGTGTTGATGGTGAGTTGCCGCATACGGGCTATATGGTCCGCCGAACAGCGGATGCCGGTGAACTGGTCGATCTGCCGCAAGGCGGCGGTCGCATCGTTGAGCGAGATGTCGGCCCTGGCGATGGCGCGGCTGGCGAACAGCTGCAGCCGCCCATGTTCCTTTTGGACGGCCTGAATCCAAGCGAGATGAAACATAGCTGCGATTGGCAAGATGGCGCCCAGCATGGCCAACACCACCGCCGTCACGATGATGCGCGATCTGTCCATGCGCCTCCTGCTTTCGGGTATGAGCGGCGATCGTGGGTGGTCGCCCGCAATGTCTCGGGCCGCCAATTGCGGCAGCGGCCCGGTTCAAGCGGATCTTATGGCGTCGATCTTACATGAACTTTAATGGAGCCATGCGGCAGCACCGCTACTCTAAACCGGATAGGCGCCGTCGGCCGGGCCGGCATAGAGCTCGCTGCCACTGTCGTCGCAGATGCGCAGGCGATCGGGGATTTGCGTCATCGCCAGCGTGTGGAACAGCGCGGTGGCGTCCTGCAGCGCGGCGCGCAGGTTCGGCGCCTCCAGCGATACCTTGTCGAGAGTGGCTTCGTCGGCGTCGCGCAACCGGTAGAACTCGATGACGAAATTCAAGCGCGCCTCCGTGGCAGAGCATTGCGCAGGCCTGTCCAGTCAATTCGCCACCTCACAGAGGACGACGGAAAGGGCGCACGGGGCGCGCCCTCCAGTTTGTCAGCCTTTCGACTTCGGCTTCAAGCTGCTCTCCGCCTGCTTGACCGACGAACCGAACGGGGAAGCGGGCTTTGCCACGACCTTGTCCTTCTTCGGCTTGCGTGTCTCGCGGTTGCTTCGCTGTTGACCTTTGGACATGTCGTGCTCCTGCTCAGTGTTGGCTTGGCGGTGGGGTCTCAGACGAGCGGGTTTCTGGCAACAACGGGGTTGTCGGCAACAACCGGATCTGCCGGTTCGAGATTGTCTTCGGTGGTGACCCGCTCATAGGTCTCCTGCTCGCTGCGGATGCGGTATTGCGGCGAACCATCCTTGACCGGCAGCCTGCTCTTGATCTGGAACAGTTCGGCGGTCTTCTGGACGAGGCCGGTGCGGCTCTTCATGCGCACGGTCTGACCGATTGCAAACTGGTGCGCGGGCGTGTCGGTGCGCGGGCGCGCATTCTGCTGGAAACGGATCATGCTGCATTCTCCCTGTCGCGCTTCAGCGCTGTTTCGAGTTCGAGGTAATCGATGGCGACAAGCTGGCTGGTGGGCGGGTTTTTCGCTGCCCTTGCCGGCAGATGGATGAAAGTGGCGACGCGGCGCCAGGCAAGCCGCGACATGCCCTCGATCAGCTCTTCGTCGTGGTCGATGTCGTAGTCGCCGGCAGGCAGCTGCCCTTCCAGTCCGCCGAGCACGAAAGGTGCGGTGAAGTGCGCGATGGAGTGGGTGGTGCGGTCCGGCATTGTCTTACCTATGCAAAGCAGCGGTCCTGAAAACAAAAAAGCGGGGACGAGCCCCGCTTTCCTATTTCCGGCAGTCGCTGGAAATAAGCCTCTTTCGAGAGCTGCCAGTACATCCGTGGTCAGCGTTCATCGAATTCGGCCGGATCAGATCAATTGCAAATTGGCGGCCGACTCGCGGCCCTTGGTGTCACGCTCCAACTCGAACTGCAGCTTCTGGCCTTCGGCGAGGCCGGGGAAGCCGGCGCGCTCCAGTGCGCTGACATGGACAAAGACGTCCTTGCCGCCATCGGTCGGCTGAATGAAGCCGGTCCGGCCATTGTAGAACTTCACGGTTCCGGTGTTCATGTCGGTCTTTCGAAGAATGAGAATGGTCGCGCGGAGCGAACATGCCGCGCGCCCGGTATCGATGATTTGGAATGAGATTGGCGGGTCGAGAACCTCTGACGCCGCGAGATGCCAATTCTGGCCCAAAGCGATCCTGTACAGATAGGCCTTTGTTGTAATTTAATCAAGGCATTTTAAAATAAAATTGGGCTTCATTCAAAAAATTGCGCGCTGTAACTATCAGAAAAATGATGATACAAATTCATACAATTCAAAAACTGTTTAAAGCTTATCGGGAATAATTCTCCCGGTATTTTCATTTTTCTTGTGATTTGAAGAAGGAGACCTCGAGATGTCCGTAAAGACGCCAACAGGCACCCCAGTAACGATCATGCCGGTCGCAAAGCCGGTAATGGCAAAGCCGATGGTTGTCCTGTCGCCGCGGCTGACTGTCAGAAGTGACGAGGCGGCAAAGCGAAGGATCGCCGACACCGATGGAACGGTTCGGCGTGCCAGGCAGGTTGCCGAGACCAATCGCCTGATTTGATCTTTCCGCACCGACGAAAGGACGAGACAGCAAGCGAAGCCTTGAACCTGGCGCGCCAATGGCCTAGATCGCCACAGGCGGATAAAACACGGCAGGTTTCCCATCAACAGAGATCAAAGACGAGCGGCGGGTGCGGGAGCCAGGTCTGGCGCAGGCGGACAGCCGCCGCTGGGCCTCGACCAGTATGTGCAGCAGGCGTTGCAACTGCATCAGGCGGGGCGCCGGCAAGAGGCTGAGACGATCTACCGGCAGGTGCTGGCG
>NZ_RZTF01000303.1:3002-7953 GCF_004023175.1 Mesorhizobium sp. M7A.F.Ca.MR.362.00.0.0 | reverse complement strand
GGTTGGGACCGTCGATGACGGCGATCTGGGCCAGCGCCGGGAGAGCCGCCATCTGCCCAGGCATGATCGCGACCGCGGCGATCACGCTGCTAAGCCGCTTCTTCATGCTCGCTCTCCCATCCACAAAGGTATGGCAGCCACGCTTCCGGCTCCTGCCCGTAAGTCTCGCGCAGCCGTTCGCATTCCTTGATGCTGGCTTCGTTGGTTGACAGCACCTTGATGAGGTCGGGCATGCCCGACAGGTCGAGCTTCGCCACGATGGAATCGCTGTCGTGCTTGACCAGGAACGTGCGCGTTTCCTTGGGCGTACGGCGCACGAATTCGAACTCCTTCGCCGTCAGCGAGAAGCGCGCCATGTAGGAGTCCTTGCTCGCCTTCGGATTGGGAAAAAAGATGTTGGTTTTCGTCTGCTCGATCAGCGAGGACGAGATCGACGAGTTGACCACATCCTCGGCCGTCTGCGTGCCAAAGCCGACGACACCGTTGCGCCGGCGGATCGTTTTCAGCGTCTCGTTAATGAAGGCGGCAAACACCTCGTCATCGAGCAGCTTCCAGCCTTCATCGAGGAACATGAGAAGCGGCGTGCCGTCGATGATCTCTTCGAGCCGATGGAAGATGTAAAGCAGAGCGGCCGAGCGCAATTTTTTATCGGCCAGGATCTTGGTCATGTCGAACCCGACCACCGGCTTCGAGAAATCGACGAGATCAACGGGGTTGTTGAAGAGCCAGCCCTTGTCGCCAGGATCGAGCCACGGTTCAATGCGCGCCGCGAGATCGTTCATCCCCGGCGCCAGCGAGCCGCGCAGCACTTCCGGCAGCAGCTCGAACGTGCGCTGTTGGCGCGGGATCTTGTAGACCTTGTCGACGGCCGTGTTGATCACGCGCATTTCGGCCACGTCGAGCGAACCGTCGTCAGGGGTGAGGATGTAGCGCAGCAGCCCCTCGAGAAACGTGCGGTTTTCTGCCGTGTCGTCCAGCTGGAGCGGCGCAAAGCCGGTGGCCTGCATCGGCTCCATGACTTCATAGCGGCCGCCGAGCGCGCGAATAAAGAGCTCGGCGCCTCGCATATAATCGAAGTACACGCAGCGGGGCCGAGGCGTGATGCGCATTGCCTGCGCCATCAGGAATGACAGCACGACCGTCTTGCCCGAACCGGTCGAACCGAAAACCGTGAAATGGCCGACGTCGTGGACGTGAAAGTTGAAATAATAGGCTGTCTGGCTTGTCGTCTCGAGGAGCGCGATCGGCCGCTTCCAGTGCAGTCCCTCACGCTGGCCTGAGGGAAAATTGTGGCCCGAGAACAGCCCGGCGAAGTTCAGG
Source organism: Mesorhizobium sp. M7A.F.Ca.MR.362.00.0.0 (assembly GCF_004023175.1). Classification (NCBI taxonomy): domain Bacteria; kingdom Pseudomonadati; phylum Pseudomonadota; class Alphaproteobacteria; order Hyphomicrobiales; family Phyllobacteriaceae; genus Mesorhizobium; species Mesorhizobium sp. M7A.F.Ca.MR.362.00.0.0. The sequence continues at coordinate 6,633 of NZ_RZTF01000303.1, read as the reverse complement.
GACGAGATCAGGGCGCGGCGCGCAATGTAGCTGAAATTGCCGGGCAGCTGTGCCCAAAACGCAAGTTCGGTGTTGAGCGTTTCCCGCACCGGCACGATCGACATGCGCGACAGTTCGGCGGTAATGTCGGACAAGGAGCGATTGAGCCCTTGGACGTCGGCAGCCAGCGCCATCACCGTCATGTGGTGCTGCCCGAAAATGACCTCACCACCGGCGAGCTTGTCAGCGCCGGCGTGCACTGAATCCTCGACCGTGGTTCCGGCCTCATCCGAACCGCTGACCTGGTTCGAGATCGTGTTGATGCGGCGCATGGCCGTCACGCGATCCTCAATCGCGAACGACTGCGTCAGGATAAATTCATGCGGCAGCCGCAACAGGCCATCGAGCGACCCGGGTGCCGTGAAGGGCGGGTATTCCTTGATGGACACCATGGCGCCAATCTTTCTTTCAGACGCTCCCCTGATCTCCAGAGCGGACTTGCCGAAGAAAATTTGCCGCGTCGCACAGGCGCTCGCCAAGCTCATGCGCGGCAGCGGCATTTCCACATCCGCGCCGCCGGCAAGGATCTTGGCGATGAATTCGGCAGGTTCGGAAAACACGCTGTCGCGTCGCGTCACCACGCCCAGGAGCCGCGCGCCATATGCGGAAAAGTCTTTCACGACGCCATTGAGGACATCGTGCAATTCGGCCATGGCCTCTTCACGTGTCTCTTCGCCGGCCGTGCTGATGCGGAACGCGTTGAGCGCCTTGTCGACCCAGCCGACACGCCCGACCATCGGGCGGCGGATGAGCGTCAGGAAAGCCTCATTGACGAAAAGATTCTTCGAGCCCAGCTCGTCCATGTAGCGGGCATCGAGTTCCGCCACGAACGGGTTTTCGAAATCTCCTTCGATCTCTGGTGTCACGTGACGCCGGATGATGGTCGAATAGGCGGCAAAACGGGACGTGGACAGGTTGCGAAATGTCGTGTTGCGATTGAGCATGCGGTTGTTGAGCTCTGCCTGATCCATTGTCTGGAAGGGCAGGCCGCTGAGCTGAATGACGCCGAGCAGAAAGCCGCTTTTGGTGACGATCAGGTTGTCGTCGACATGGCCAAGATAGGGGACATGGGTCTCGACAGGCTTTTCCCGTTTGCGCGCTTTCGCGAATTTCAGGTCGGCGTTCACGCTCACGGCGAATAGCTCCTCGCGCCCCAAAAGCCCGAGTTTGCGACCGCGTCCCGCTTCGACAGCCGGCGTTCGACTATGTGGAAGATGTACGGGTCGCGCTGGCACAGATAGGCGCTGATCAAATGGGTCGCGCTGAATAGACCGAGGCCGAGCGTGAAGCTGCTGGTCGCGATGAATCCGATGACGGCAGCCATGCCGTTGAGCGCGAACACCTCGTAGCGCACACCCCATTTCATCGGCGGGCGCGTCAGAGGCAGGCTGACCGGCTCGACATAGACCTCTTCGTCCTCCATCGGTCACGCGCCTCCAGCGGTAGACCGAATGGAATCGACCAGAGCTGCGGCGCCAAAGACCAGAGCGATGCCGATGATGATGGAAAGCGCCATCATCCACACCAGCCTGCCGGTCATGGCGAGGAAGCCGAGAAAGCAAACCGCTATGATCCCGAAAGATCGAGCAATGCTGCCCTGCAGGACACCGACGAACCATTCCAGCACGCCCTCGACCGGGGCGGCTGACTGCGCGTATGCGCTCCCCGGCGCGAGCGCCATTCCGATCGCCGCAGCGGCCATAAACTGAACGGCGAATTTGCCCGCCTTTTTATAATCCATCGTCGTCTTACCTTTCAGTTGCCAAAATCCATGACGTGACCATCTTGCCAGGCAGCGCCATCGCCCCCGCCGGTCGCGGCTGCGCGATGAACGTCAACACGGTTGGGAATGGGAGCCTGGATCAGCTTGCCAAGCTTCCAGCGATTGAGCACCTTGGCCACGTATTTCGTGGTCTCGTCGTTCACGGGGATGCCGTTGGCTTTGTAAACGTTCTGCTCGCCTGCATTGTAGGCCGCCAACATCAACAGCGGATCATGGAACTCGTCATAAAGCGCTTTCAGATAGCGGACGCCGGCACGGATGTTGGCTTTGGCGTCACATCTGTCGGCCACACCAAGACGCGACGCTGTCGACGGCATGAGCTGCATGATGCCGAGAGCGCCCGCGCGAGACGGACCTTGATTGCCGCCCATGTCGCTTTCTGCCCAGGCAACCGCCTCGCTCAGATCGGGATCGAAGCCCTCTTCTTCGGCGATCTGGCGCACCAAGGCCGCGGCCCGCCTGCGGTCCGTCGGCGCACACCCGCCGCCAATCTCCGATCCGTGATCAGCATCGGAAAAGGTCGAAACCACCGGGCGGGCCGGCAGAGCAAACGCCGCCGTGATGCGCGTCGAGGTCGTGTTATCCGCATGTGCGCCGAATGGCGCCATGACGGCTGAGAGAGAAAGCGCAAGCGCGATTCGTTTTTTCATTGCGCTACCGATTTTGACATTTTACTATGGGTACATGGAGCCAAAGTAAAGTGTCAAGACGAGAAGCAGAATCGAGGCCGATTTTTCCATGAAGCAGTTTTTCTTCCTCTCGGCATTGTTGCTCCACAGCACCGTCCTAGGCGCCGCCGATCTGGGCACGAACGAGCCGCATCCGTTCGAGCAGCCGTCGACCGCGTATCTGCAGAAGTTCGCCAAACCTGGTGAAAAGACCTTCGTCTACGAGCGCTACGACGCACGCGGAGGGCTTTTTCAGCGCGACCTAACAGCGCTAACCAAGCCGGTGGAGATCAAGTCCGCGACCGAACGCGTCATCAACGGCGTCACCTATAGGCTGCGGGGCCTCGCGGCCTGTCCGAAGCCCAAGATCACCTACAAGGCTGAGGAGTGGGATTGCACGAAGGCCGTACGGGACTACGACGACGCCGTCTATAACACCCGCGCATCCGTCGTGTTGTGCAAGACGCTGGTCCTCAAAGGCCAGCCCGGCGTTCCGGACGCGGTTTCGTGCTTTGCGCTCGTCGGGGCTGGCAATGCCAATGACCCCTATTCAGTCGCTTATGACGACGATTCCATGGTCTTCTTCGACATGGCCGCGATCGGCCGCAACCAGGACGGCAGGTCCCTGCGGCCGGATCTCGAACATGCCTCCGATCTCGGCAAACAGTTCCAGACCGATGAAGCGAACTAGCCTAGCCGCGCTTATCACACTCGCGACCGCCCACGCCGTGAGCGCCGAAGGCGCTGCGCTGCCAAGCGCGACAGTCACTCCCTTCCTCGTGTCGAAAAGCGTTGAACTGCTGACGGGAGATACGTGGCGCGACCGCGGCAAGCTCTACCGGCTTTATGGCGTGCAATCATGCTTGCGCGGCACGACCGCCCTGGATGCGGAGGGCAAGGAGTTCGATTGCGGCAATGTCTCGCTCGCCCACCTCGCCGCCTTGTTTTCGACAACGGCCGTGACTTGTCAGCCTATTGCCATGGCGCTCGACAAAGCGACCTTTGTGGTGTGTGGCGCGAAACTCGACGGCAATACGATCGACGTTGGGACCGCCCTCATTGCGGCCGGCTACGCGTTCGCCGCCACCGACGCGAAAGGCAACGCCGTCAGCGGCAACTACCTCGTGGCCGAGGTCAACGC
>NZ_RZTF01000303.1:0-2992 GCF_004023175.1 Mesorhizobium sp. M7A.F.Ca.MR.362.00.0.0 | reverse complement strand
CGAAGGCTGATGGTCTTTGGGCGACGAAGTTTCAACATCCCATTGAACTTCTGCTGAGACGCCCAGAGGAGCGCAAGCAATGAACCACGAGGATCAATCGAGCCCCTATTACTATCCCGTCGAGGGCCGCACGCACGGTGCCATAACCGGCGCCTTCGCATTCATCGCCATTATCGCGGTGCCGGCGTTGGCCTATGCCGCATGGCGCGCGCTTACGTCTTGGATTTCCGCCGTCCTTTGTTAGGTCGGCAACTCAGCAAAAGACCGCAGCAACGCATGCAGGTCGTCAGCATCCAGGTCACACCAACCGTTGCTTATGAGCCGCTTAAAATATGCGGCTTTGATTTTCAGCTCGCAAACATTGGCGACCGGCGCCATCGCTGCCTGCCGTCGAATAACCGTCTCGCTTTTCATTGCTGCGTCAAGCCGCGGACCGATCAGCGCCGCCTCGGCCTCTTCGGCGTGCATCAAACGTTTCCCGAGACACTCCAGCTCTGAAATGGCGCGGCGGTGCGCCGCGATCAGATCCACGACTGTGCCCGCCTCCTGCGCCTCTCCGTTGCTGCACGCCAGTTCAACAGCCATTGTCCTGCTCCGAGTGATTTGCAGCCCGCCCCTCGCCCGTTGCATCGAGTTGAGAAATACGTTGATCAGGGACGAAGGCACGATAGGATACGAAGACTAGCGAAACGAAGCGAAACCAGAGCCTGCAAGTAGTTGTTTAAGAATGGAAAGTTATTTCTCCCGCCGCCGAGAGACGGGGGTGATTTCAAGGAATTATTCAAACGATTGGCCGCTGCGGGTGCGGGTCGGCCATTGGGCAAAGATGGATTTCCTGCAGGCCCATGGACGCCCGAGCTTCTTGCAGAAGCGATTTCACAAATTGATTCCAACCGGATTGGAGTCGATCTACGAACAGTGCAGCTTTGGTTTCAAGAGAACGAGAAGGGAATTAGCACTGCCAATATTCGTTGGCTGGCGAGGGTTTTTGGGTGCGATGATCCGGTGGCAACAAGCGAATGGCAGATGGAGCTTAGTGCGGCGCAATCGCGGTTATCGACCAAGAGACGGGAATGGAAGAGAGCCGGAAGCGGCGTTGCACGGGAGATTCCAGATACAGCACGGGCTGCGACCTTCGATGACGACTCAGCGTCTCCGGCAGAGCTAAAACGGGATACTGACGCCAAGGGGCCGAGGCGGCGTTTTAGTTTGGCGAGGAAATCGGAGGCGTTTTTTACTCACGGATCTCCCCTGAATTTACCGGCGTCGGTGTTTGCGGGTGTCACCGCTCTTGGGTTTTTGTCATATATTATGGGGATTCACAGCGTGACATATGGCCGGGCGGATGGCGTCGTCAAGCAGGTTGGGTTTCTTTGGACAGCGAATTGGACATTCGTCTTCATGGTATTTTTGCCACTGTTTTTTGCCTTCGTGACCGAGCTAGTGACCTTTTGGAAAGATGAATGCCGCCCAAAGCTTTTGGGGAATCGCAATAAGATGGAAAGCGACGATGCCTGGGCGCGCAGCGTAGAAGCTTCTTCGTATTCATATTGGGCGGTTTTTTTGATTTGTGTGCTGTTCGCCGGTCTTGTTCAGTGGATCGGGGTGTCATTGATCCCGTTGATGAAAGGTGGTGGCAACTATGCGACGGATTGGGGCTCGTTAGCGATTGTGCGCCCTGAGGTCATATCGGTGCCACAAGCGGTCGTATTCACGGGGCTCGCTTACCTATACATGTGCCTGTGCTTTTATCTGTTCTTCGTAGGTCTCATTTTGCTCTATACGGTGATCCATAGTCTCTGGAGAATTGGAGAAGCAGCGAGTAATCGGCCGGAAGTGGATTATCAACACGAGCACAACGAAGCCAGCCTCAGAGTGATGCGTGGAATTTTTCGGTGTACTGTTTTGGGGATTCTGATCGCCACAGTCATGAAGCTCCAGAGTGCTTACCTGACATCGCGTGGAGAAAATATCGTGGCTTGGTTGGTCGGCGATATGTCTTCAGCCTTCTATGGCGGCAACGACGTGAGCGAAGGGATCGCCTATAGGATGCCGACGCATTACAGCAGCTTTCTTATCGTTATTTCGACCTGTGTTGTTTTTGTGTACGGGACCATCCGTTTAGGCGGCGGAAGTCGGGTTCAGGTTCCTTTGTGGAAGATGTCGGCGGTTGTGGCGTTACTCGTTGCTGGCTACTTGCTGATCGATGCATTTGCTGGCTTTTCGATCCTGCTGGGCGTTGGAGTGCTGCTCGCGACATACGGCCTATTTGATCCCGGATTTCGGCGATGGCGAGCAAGCGGATTAGGAAAAAATCACAGTGTATCATAGCTGGCTTGATCGTTGGGATGAGCGGCGTGCTCGACGCGGTGAGGTAGGGAAGAAGACAACGGATTTCATCCTTGACGCGGACCGCGCCTTTCCGGGCGCGGGCAAGATTGCAAGCATGGAGGAGTTTTGTGTCCTTGCCGACCAGGCCGTGGCTGATCCAGCCTTTTTCGATGAGCCGAGTGAGAGCGATGAGCGTTTTGAATGGAAAGATGGGTGGCTAAAATTTCCGTCGGACATTGCGACTGATATCGCACCGAACAATGTTGTGTGGGCGAAAGTCATAGAAAGCGGGTCGTTCGATCGGGCGATGGTGATCTTTCACCATTGGAATGCAAGCGCGCGGAACCGTCGGATTGCCAGTTTTTTCTCGCGGCGTGGTATCACCGTTGTCGAGATTGCCATGCCGTATCACTTCGAGCGCAGCCGTCCTGGCTCCGTCCACGCCGATTATATGCTTAGCCCCAATCTCGGGCGAACGATCCAGTCCATAAGGCAGGCAGTATTGGATGGGCGAAAGCTCATACGTTGGTTGAAAAGCGAAGGCTATAGAGACATTTCGGTTCTTGGTATGAGCTTAGGGTCCTGGGTCGCGGGGTTGATTGCTGCGCACGACCAGGCCGTGTCAAAAGCCTCGCTGTTCCTGACGGCGGGGAGTCTAGCG
>NZ_RZTF01000302.1:7790-8134 GCF_004023175.1 Mesorhizobium sp. M7A.F.Ca.MR.362.00.0.0 | reverse complement strand
ACGCAACCGGTCAGTCCGCAGTCTTCGGCAGGCGTAAGGAGCCCCATACGGTCATCATCGCCCGGGGCAACGAGATCAGGCATTTCACGATCCGACCGTGGCTGGCGGCCTTTATCGGCTCGGCGCTCGCCGCCATTGCCGTCGGCTACCTCATGGCCACCTCCTATCTGGTGCTGCGCGACGATCTGATAGGCGCCACCACGGCGCGCCAGGCGCGCATGCAGCAAGCTTATGAAGATCGCATTTCGGCGCTTCGCGCCCAGGTCGACCGCATCACCAGCCGGCAGTTGCTCGACCAGCAGCTGATGGAAACCAAGGTCAGCGAACTGCTCGAACGGCAGAGC
>NZ_RZTF01000302.1:0-7780 GCF_004023175.1 Mesorhizobium sp. M7A.F.Ca.MR.362.00.0.0 | reverse complement strand
GGCAGAGCCAGTTGAGCCAGCGTCACGGCCGCCTTGGCCCGCTGCTCGAACGCGCCGAGAGCGAAGTCGGCGCAGCGCCGGCCGAAGATCCGGCAGCGGTTGCGAAGCCGGACAAACGCGCCGAAGTGACCGGCAGCATCAAGGAGCCCGCGCGGAACTATGCGGTCGCCAGCCTGAGCGCCGATCCCGGCGCCGGCGACACAAGGCCGTTCTCGCTGTGGTCGACCCGCTCCGATCCGCTGCCCAACGATTCAGCCGCCGATCGTGCCGACAAGCTCTTCGTCTCGATCAACCAGTCGCTGAAATCCATCGAGAGCGACCAGTTGACCCGCATCAGCACGCTTGCCGACAATGCCTACAAGAGTGCCGATGCCATTACCCAGGCGCTCGAGGCGGCCGGACTGCCCGTCGACAGCGATTTCGGCAAGGGCGACAGCGATGTCGGCGGACCGCTGATCCCGCTCGACAGCTCCATGATGTTCGACAGCAAGGTCAAGGAGTTGGACGAAGCGCTTGACGCCCTCGACCATCTCAAGAAGGAAGCGCGCCAGTTGCCGCTGACCAACCCCGCACCGGGCCACTCCGTCACCAGCCCGTTCGGCGTGCGCACCGACCCGATCCTCGGCACCGCGGCACTGCATTCCGGCATGGATTTCAGAGCCCCGATCGGCATGGCCGCCAAGGTCACCGCACCCGGCACCGTCACCAAGGCCGGCTGGAACGGCGGCTATGGCCGCATGGTGGAAGTCGACCACGGCAATGGTTTTGCGACACGTTACGGGCATCTCAGCGAAATCGACGTCACCGTCGGCGAGAAACTGGACGCCGGCGCCGTCATCGGCAAGACCGGCAGCAGCGGCCGCTCGACCGGCCCGCATCTGCACTACGAAGTCCGCCACAATGGCGAAGCGATCGATCCCTTGCGCTTCCTCACGGTCGGCAAGAAGGTCGCTCAGTACCTGTAAGCGATCCTGGGCTCCTGCCCCATGCGCCGATGACCATCATGATGGCTGACTAAGGCGCTTCCATCGACAGAAACGCCGTCGCTGCCGCAACCAGGGTGGTCGCACCGACCTTCAACGCGGCCTCGTCGACACGAAACCGGGCGTGATGGAGCGGAAAGACCGATCCGATCTCCTCGTTTCGGATTCCCAGCCGAAAATAGACCGAAGGACGTTTCTCGCTGTAGTAGCCAAAGTCGTCCGCGATCGTCCATCCGGGCGTACTGAGGACGTTGTCGGCACCGATGCAGGCCTTGGCGCTGGCGGCAATCAGCTCAGTCATCTCGACATCGTTGACGACACCAGGTTCGCCCTTGTGGATGTCGACCTCGACACGCGCGCCGTGGCTCGTCCCTATTCCCTCGGCTATCGTACGGACGCGGCGCCAGGCCCGCTCGCGGGTTGCATCGCTGCCGCTGCGGATGGTGCCTTTCAACGTGACCTTGCCGGCGGTGACATTATAGGCGTTGCCGCCATTGATGGCCGTCACGGAAATCACCAGCGGATCGTACGGGTCGATCTCGCGCGAAACGATCTTCTGCAATTCGCTCACCAAGGAGCAAGCCACGGCCAACGCATCGACACCTTCATGCGGTTTTGCCGCGTGCGACGCCGAGCCGATGACGGCTACATCGAACGTGTCGCAGGCCAGAGTGTAGGGACCGGAGCCGACGGCGATCTTGCCGGACGGCGTGTAGGGATCGACATGGACGCAGATGGCGGCGTCGATGTCGTCGAGAAGCCCCTCTTCCACCACCCGCTTGCCACCCGACGGTTCGTCCTCCTCCGCCGGCTGGAAGATCAGGCGAACGGTGCCGCCAAAACTGTCCCGCGACCGGTGAAGATGCGCGGCCACTGCGAAAGCCATCGATGCATGGGCGTCGTGACCGCAGGCATGCATCACGCCTGGATTCGTCGATGCATAATCGACGCCGGACTCCTCCTCGATCGGCAAGGCATCGATGTCGGCGCGAATGGCGACCTTTCGATTTGACGGCTTGCCGGTGCCGACAATATCGACGGCAAGGCCAAAGCCGACGACGTCGCGAATGTCGGCAATTCCCTGATCCACCAGCATCTGCCTGAGATAGCGCTGCGTGCCGGCCTCCTGGTTCGAAAGCTCGGGATTGCGGTGCAGGTGGCGGCGGACCTCGATCATCCGATCGAGAATTCCGGCGTCGATATCGGTCGTCACGGTTTTCGCAACACCACCCGCCGTGGCCGAACCCTCAGGATTTGACATGGATCTCTCGCGGGAACTTCGTCAGGGTCTCATGGCCGGTTTCGGTGACCAGGATGGTCTCGCTGATCTCGATGCCCCAGCCATCCATCCACATGCCGAGGATGGAATGAACGACATTGCCCGGTTCAAGCACGGTCTTGTCGCCCGGCCTGAGGCTGATCGTATGCTCGCCCCAGTCCGGCGGATAGGCGACGCCGATGGAGTAGCCGATGCGCGATTCCTTCTTCAGTCCGTAGCGCTGGATGACCTTGCGCCAGGCGGCTTCGACGGCTTCGGCTGATGTTCCTGGCCTGACCGCGTCGAGCACCGCATCCATGCCCTCGATCACCGCTTTTGCCGTGTCCGAAACATTTGTCGGCGTCTTGCCAAGCTGCATGGTCCTGGCGAGGCCTGCGGCATAGCGGCGGCAGACGCCGGCAAGTTCCAGCGCAATCGTCTCGTTGTCTCCGAACCGCCTGTCGCTCCACATGATGTGCGGCGCCGAGGCATTCTCGCCACCGAGGATTGTCGGGGGAAGCGCGGTGATGTCGCCGGCAAAATCCGGGCTGCCTGCGATCTGCGCCGCCTGGATGGCGGCGATGGCATCGCACTCGCGAACACCCGGTGCGATCACCTCGAAGGCCCGCGTGACGGCCGCTTCGGCCAAGATGGACGCCTTGCGCAAATAGGCGATCTCGGGCGCCGATTTGACCGCGCGGATCCAGTTCACCAGCAGGTCGGCATCATGCCATTTTGCATTTGGAAGTCCCGCGACAAGCCGGGCGTGCGCCTTGGGAGAGAAATAATAGGCTTCGAGTTCGATGCCGATATGTCTGACACCCCAGCCCCTGGCGACGATCCAGCTCGCGATCCAGTCCATGGGATGGCGATCGACGCGCTGAACATGGTCTTCCGGAAAGCCGACCACGTTTTCCGGTTTCATCCAGGCGGTCAGAAGACCGCCGGCCGCATCCATGGCGCGCCCGATCCAGACCGGCTCGACCTCCTCGATTGGAACCAGCACCACCTGCGGCGTGTAGAACGACCAGCCGTCATAGCCGGTGATGTAATGCTGGTTGGCAACGTCGTTGACGACAAGGAGTTCGAGACCGCGCTTCGCCATCTCGGTGCGTATCTTGCGAAGCCGCTGTTGGTACTCGTCTCGGGCAAACGGCAATTCAATCATCTTTGCTCCATCTTTGTCAGATCAACGGTCGCGGGGTTCGCTCACCATTGAAGGGGTTTCGCCACGGCGGCAATCGGCCAGGACGACGCGTGGGCAGGTCCTGAACCGAATAGGCCCTCCACGGCCTTCCCCAGGAAAACTTCGGCGTGAATTTATTTTTGAATTCCATTTGACTGAATAAATAAGCAATGCAAAGCTGCGCTCTCCTAAGGGGCGCAAGGCATGGCACTGCGGGGGACCAATCAGGAGTTCGGGCGGCCGTACAATCGGCGCATCGTGCTTGAGTCCATCCGCCTTCATGGACCGATCGCCCGCGGCGAGATCGCCCGGCGCGTCGGCCTCACCGTCCAGACGGTATCGACCATCGTTCGCGAACTGGAAGATCAGGACTACATCCTGTCGCTGCGCGAAGAGCCGAAGGGGCGCGGCCTGCCGCCGGCGACGCTGCGGATCAACCCCGAGGGCGGCTATGCCGTCGGCATCCACATCACTCCGCTTGGTATCAGCGCCGCCTTGATCAATCTGAGCGGCGACGTGATCGAGAGCATCTACCGCGAGGCGCCGAACGCGGCGCCGGACCACGCCTTCGAGCTGATCGGGGCGATGGTGGTGGAATTGACCAGACTGCGGGCTGGCGGACGGGTGCTGGGCGTCGGCATGGCCCTGCCCGGCCCATTCGACGTGGAGTCCATGAGTTTCGTCGGGCCAACCACCATGACCGGCTGGAAGGATGTGGCGCTGCGCGAACGGCTGGCGGCCTCCACCGGATTGCCGGCCTTCTTTGAAACCGATATGGCAGCGGCCGCCATGGGCGAGCGCCTCTACGGCCTCGGCGCCCAGTTTTCCGAATATTACTATCTCTATTTCGGCGTTGGCCTTGGCGGCGTCATGGTTCATGAGGGCAGCGCCTTGCGCGGCGCCTGGGGAAATGCCGGCGAGATCGGGCACATTCCCGTCATTCCGGGCGGCGAGGCCTGCCCGTGCGGCAACAGCGGCTGTCTCGAAAGATATTTGTCGCTCGAGGCACTCCGGCGCTGGAACGGCAGCGAGGCGGATTGGGTCGCCGAAGTCGCACCGATCTTTCACAACGCCGTCGCCGTCATCGAGAACCTGTTCGACCCGGAGACGGTCATCCTCGGCGGGCTGGCGTCCACCGACCTGCTCGAAATGCTGGCTGGTTCGGCCGGAGGCCTGCACAACTCCGTCTCGGCCCGCAAGGACCGCACGACGCCCAGGGTTGTGGTCGCGCGCGGCGGACAGCATTCCGTGCTGCGCGGCGCCGCCGCCCTTGCGGTTTCCGGGGTGCTGTCACCTCGCTTCGGGCAGATGTTCGCGGCCGAACGCGAACGCGAGCGCGACCTTCTCAAAGGCAGGGAGATTGCGGCATGAGTGAACCCCTGCTGGTGCTCGACAACGTCACCAAGAACTATGGCGCGATCGAAGCGCTCAAGGGGATCAGCTTCTCGATCGGCAAGGGCGAGGTCGTGGCGCTGCTGGGCGACAACGGCGCCGGCAAATCGACACTGGTGAAGATCATATCGGGCGGACTGGAGCCGACCTCCGGGCGCATGCTGTTCGAGGGCAAGGAATTCCTTGCCAAATCACCGGCCGAGGCCAAGGCGGCCGGCATCGAGACCGTCTACCAGGATCTCTCGCTGTGCACCAATGTCGACGTGGTCGCCAATTTCTTCATGGGCCGTGAGATCACACGCAAGTTTCTCGGCATTCCCGTGCTCGACGAGCGCGCCATGGAAGCCGTCGTCGGAAAGGCGCTGGCCAATGCCGGCACCCGCATTCCCTCGTTGCGGGCCAATGTCGAGCATCTCTCGGGCGGCCAGCGGCAAGCCATCGAACTCAACCGCTTCGTGCACTGGGGCGGCAAGCTGGTGCTGCTCGATGAACCGTTCGCCGCCCTCGGCGTCGAACAGACACGGCGCGGCCTCGACATGATCCGCCAGGTGGCGAACCAGGGCATCGGCGTCGTCATCATCACCCATATCATGCAGCAGGCTTTTCAGGTCGCCGACCGGATCGTGGTGATCCGCCAGGGCGTCGTGGCCGGCGATGTCGCACGCAATAAAACAAGTCCCGATGCGGTGATCAACATGATCACCGGTGAGACGCTTGCCGGTGCCGGACCGACAGGCTGAGGGACAAAAGAGGGGTCCGGCTTAAGAGGAGCGAACGACATGAAGCGAATACTTCTTGCTGTCTTCGGTATCCTTGCACTGGCCTTTGCCACGCTCACGCCGGCATTCGCCCAGTCCAAGGGTATCGTCTACTATATGGTGCCGACGCTGCTGGACGAGTTCCAGACCGGCTCGGTGAGCGCGCTGGAACTGTTCCTGAAGCAGACCGGCTACGAGATGAAGACGCTGAACGCCGACAACAAGACCGACGCCCAGCAATCGCAGATGAACGATGTCATCGCGCTGAAGCCGGCGGCCATCATCCTGGCGGCAGTCGACTTCAATGCCCTGAAACCGTCGATCGAGGCGGCCCGGGCCGCCGGCATCCCGGTGGTCGAGTTCGACCGCCAGATCACCTCGACGCCATCCGACTTCACCTCTGTCGCCGGAACGGTCGAGATCGGCTACGTCGCCGCCGACCAGGCCGAGAAGCTGCTGAAGGCAAAGCACGGTTCGGTGAAGGGCAAGGTGCTGCAAGTCCTCGGCGACCCCGGCGACCCCTATACGCTCGACATCCAGAAGGGCTTCGAGGAGAAGATGAAGGCGTTTCCGGACGTCAAGATCATCTCGCTTCCGGCCATGCAATGGGAAGCCAGCAATGCCGGCACAATCGTTGCCGACCAGATGCTGGCGAACCCGGACATCGACCTGATCTTCAGCCATGCCGCGCACCTTTCGGTCGCCGCCGTCGCCTCGCTCGAGGCAGCCGGCAAGAAGCCGGGCGACGTCATGCTGATGAGTTCGAACGGCGCTCCGGTCGGCCTCGACCTGATCCGCAAGGGTTGGCTCAATGCCGAAATCGAGCAACCGCTCTACGCGCAGGCCGCGGCTGTCGCCATGTTCATGGACAAGATCGTCAAGAAGCAAGAGATCAAGCCCGGCGAATACGACGTGCTTGGCCTGAAATCGACGGTGACCAAGGAAGCCTGGGGTCCGAACATCAAGATCCCCGGTGCCGCCATCACCAAGGAGAACGTCGACAACCCGGCCTTCTGGGGCAACCAGAAGCCGCCGACGGACACCGTCAAGCCGGTCGAATAGTCATTGAAAGCGCTCCGGGCCGTAACGGCCCGGAGCCTACCCTTTCACAACGCCGCGTCCAAAAGACGCCGTGGCGAATTTGAATCCGCGCCCGAACCCGACGAAATCGAATTGATTTCGCGGGGCATGCGCCAACCGGATCAGCCCATGAACCCGCGCACACGCAAAGCCCTGGAGTTCGTACTCGACAACCTCGTCTGGTTCATGCTGCTGTTCGTGCTGGTGGTCTTCTCCATCTTCGTCCCGAACTACTTTCAGCTCGGCATCTTCGCCAACATCATCGAGGCTTCCAGCGTGCTCGGCGTCATGTCGATCGGCCTGGCGCTGGTGATCATCGCCGGCCACATGGATCTGTCGGTCGAATCCGTCGCAGCGCTTAGCGCCATGGCGGTCGGCATCCTGTTCTGCTCGTCGGGCATCGGCATGGGCGTGCAACTGCATCCCGAATGGCTGATGGTTCCGGTTTCGCTGCTGCTGGCGCTGGCCGTAGGCGGTCTCATCGGCGCCTTCAACGGCTATCTGGTGGTCAAGGTGAAGATGAGCGCTTTCATCATCACGCTGGCGTCCTACATCTGGGTGCGCGGCCTGGTGCTGGTCGTGTCGGGCGGCCGCTCGGCGCAGGATCTTGCACCGGCCATCCGCTGGTTCGGCATCCAGCGCCTTGTCGGCCTGCCACTTACCGCCTGGATCGCGGTTGGCTGTTTCGTCGTCTTTTCGCTGATCATGGCCAAGACGCCGTTCGGCCGTCACCTCATCATGATCGGCGGCAACGAGACGGCGACCTTCCGCGCCGGCATCCGGGTGAACCGCAATCTCATCATCGCCTTCGTGCTTGCCGGCGCGATTGCCGGCCTTGCCGGCTGGCTGCTGGCGATCCGCACGTCGGGCGCCACCGCCAATCTCGGCGTCGGGCTGCTGTTCAACGCCTTCGCCGCGGTCGTCATCGGCGGCGTCAGCCTCAAAGGCGGCGTCGGCACCCTGCCCGGCGTCTATGCCGGCGTGCTTTTGCTCTCGGCCATCAACACGGCGATCAATTTGATGGGCCTGCCGGCCAATTTTACCCAGGTGATCCACGGCCTGCTGGTGCTGGCGGCCGTGCTGCTCGACGCCTTCAAGCAAACCATTCGCCAAAGACTCGCAT
>NZ_RZTF01000301.1:5084-8140 GCF_004023175.1 Mesorhizobium sp. M7A.F.Ca.MR.362.00.0.0 | reverse complement strand
CCGCATGATCGGCGTGAAGCGGACGCCGACCGGTCCGGACCTCGACGATCTCGCCGGCAAGGCCGAGCGCGAGCGTCCGAAGCTGTTCTTCACACAATCGCTTGCGCACAATCCAACCGGCAGCTCGACCAACCTGCCGACCGCTCACTCGATCCTGACGATCGCCGCGCGCTGCGACATGCTGGTGGTCGAGGACGACCCGTTCGTCGACCTGCCGACGGTCCGTGGCGTTGGCCTTGCGCCTCTCGACCAGTTGCGGAACGTCATCTGCGTGCGCACCTTTGCCAAGACGTTGTCGGCCAGCCTGCGCTGCGGCTATATCGCCGCGCGCCCCGACCTTATCGCTTCCCTTGCCGAGTTGAAGATGCTGACGACAGTCAACAGCTCAGGACACATTGAGCGGTTGATCCATGGATTGATCAGTGAAGGTCACTATCGGCGCCACCTCAAGCGTTTGGCGCAGCGTGTGCAGCAGGCCACCGAGACGGTCGTTCCCCGCCTTCAGAAGATGGGTCTTAAGCTCTTTGCCGAGCCGACAGGTGGATACTACGTCTATCTGGAGCTTCCCGAGTATGTCGATGACATCGCCCTCGCCCGGGAAGGCGCTCGCCAGGGGATTTTTATTGCACCTGGTACCGTGTTTTCGCCGGAGCGCCAACCTGCCAAGGCAGGCATCCGCGTCAACATCGCCTGGGCCTCGGATCCTCATTTTTTTGACTTCATGCTGGCAGAGCTTAGGCATCGGCGGACTTGAACAGGACAAAGCCCCGCCTTGCGGCGGGGCTTAGTGCTTGACGGACCACTCCGCGGCGCGTCGTGACCAGATGAGCGAGAAGTCGCCCCCGGTGTCGGTCTCGACCAAGCTCGCGTAGATCGGAGCGGGGAAGTTGGGATCGTCGAGCTTGACGAAGTGGTAGTCGCGGCCCTCGCGCGAGGTCTTCTTCCAGGGCCGCCCCGAACTCGGGGCGCCAGCGAAAATGCGGAAGTCGGGTCTCTTTTCGTTGTCGCCATCGACCGGAGAGAACGTCACAGTCTTGACGTTGAGGTTGAGGGTCTTGACCGAACCGGAGAAACCGTTCGCGGTGCGCGAGAATGTGCCGACCGTAGCCATCGTGGTGGTTCCATCTGTTTTTCTCGGGCCGCACCCATCTCTCGATGGTGGTCGTGAGGCCGGAGACGATCGGTCTGCATCCCGAAGGGGCTGAAACGAAGTAACGGCGGCGCGAGGCTTTCTTGGGCCGCCGAGGAATGGACGCGCAGCGACCAGGGGAAGAGAACGCAGTGACGTCGTTACGGGAAGACGATCGAGACTAAGAGAAGCGAAGGCGGTCTTCAGTCAGACCCAATCCATTCGAGGACGCCGTGGGCGTAGCTTGGAAAGAATACGCGGAAGGAATGCCACAGTGGCTAAGATCAGTCCCGGCCATTGTCGCTTGCTCCGCTGCGCTTCTCTATTTCGGTCAAAGACGCTTCCTCACGCCCGAGGGCGGTGTTGGTCCTACTCCAACCGGTGAAGAAGGGACGTCCGACTTCCCTAATCTTTGGGCTGAATCGTCATCAGCGGGTCGATGAGAGAGAATGGACGCCGCCAGATTAGGCGCGGCACGCACGGGGTCGTAGAAGTCCATGCGCCATAATAGTAATTTCCTCATTCTGGGGAGTAGTTGTTTGGCTCGATCAGCCGCAGGTAAACTCAGTGCGACAGGATGCGAAACCGGCAATTGCCGTGTAAGGTCAGGCCTTAACTTGGGGGAGAACTGGATGCGAACGGCTGTTACCTTGGCGTTCCTGGCCTTTATCAGGGTGTCGTCAGAGCAATAGAAGCCTGCCTGGCCGGGGACGTGATCAGTCTCGAACGCGGTCGTATTCGTCTTGCGCGCGCTCGAGTTCCGGCCCGTAGGTCATCGACCATTCGTAAAGCGCCTCGAACGGTTGCCGAAGGGAGTGGCCGAGCGAAGTGATCGTGTATTCGACACCGACCGGCGTCGTCGTCGTCAGCACTTCACGGCGAATGAGACCGTTACGTTCCAGACGCTTCAGCGCATCGGCGAGCGCCTTGTGCGTGATGCCGTCCAGGCGCCGCATGATCTCGTTGAATCTCGACGGCCTAGTGCACAGAACGGTCAGAATCAGGACCGACCACTTGTTGGCGATCTGCTCAAGTACCGGCCGCGCCTTTTGCACATCTATCAACGCCTCGACGGACACGGGCTTAGGACGACGGGGCGGGCTGACCTTGACGGGCAAGTCTTCAGTCACGGCGGACATAGGTATACTCCTCGATATCTGCTCTAGTTGTAGTGCGTAATTGACCGTAGGTATAGAGCATATATCTTGAGCCATCACTTTTTGATGGAGTTCACATGAGCAGATTGGCAAACAAGATCGCACTGGTTGTCGGCGGTGCCGGCGGTATCGGCGGGGCAGTTTCACAAAGGTTCGCCAGTGAGGGAGCGCAGGTCTATGCGACCAGCCGCAAGGGTGCGGACGGCGCCTTGGAAGCGGCGGGCACCGGCAGCATCCGGACGGTCCTGGCGGATGCAAGCAACAGAGCGGATCTTGAACGTGTATTCGAGCAGATCAGATCGGAACGCGGGCGTATCGACGTGCTCATTGTGAATGCCGGCCTTTCCGAATACGCCCCGCTTGAAGATATTTCGGAGGATCATTTCGACAGGACATTCGGTCTGAATGTGCGCTCCCTGGTTTTCGCAGCACAAGGTGCCGTCAACCTCATGCAGCCAGGCGGAACGATCGTGTTGATCGGCTCTATCGCAGGCGACATCGGCACCAAAGGATATGGCGTCTACGGCGCCACCAAGGCCGCTGTCCGCTCGTTCACCCGCACCTGGGCCAACGAACTTGGTCCCAAAGGCATTCGTGTCAACGTCGTCAGCCCCGGCCCGACCGATACGGCGATGATGGCCGGGGCCTCGCAACAGATTCGAGACGCGCTTTCCAGCATGATCCCTCTCGGGCGCATGGGCCGGCCTGACGAGGTGGCCGCCGCGGTTGTTTTCCTCGCCAGCGACGAGAGCAGTTTCACAACCGGCGCG
>NZ_RZTF01000301.1:1502-5074 GCF_004023175.1 Mesorhizobium sp. M7A.F.Ca.MR.362.00.0.0 | reverse complement strand
CGGCGCGGAACTGGCCGGCGATGGCGGCATGGCCCAGGTGTGACGTGCGCCTTCGACCACTGAAACCTGGACGGCCGCCGTTGCGCGATGTGGCTTTACGCGTGGGCCGGAATAGAGTCCGGATCTCTGAGTTGTGGGCGTATGCGCTTGGAGGATACGGCGAAGTAGCCCTGACATCTGGCAGATGCGAGCCGCGCCCATCCCAGTGTCCGTGCCAATGATGGTTCATGACCTCAGTTGCGTCCTGTGTCTGGTCGGCGCCGCCGAGTGCGAGGCAATAAACTCTCACGCCCATTTCATCCAGTGCCTTGACCGTGGTACTGACATCTGTTGCTCACGGTCGAGCCGGTCGAGTTTGGTCAGGATCAAAATATCCCTACCGGCGCAGTTGCACGGTGGGTTCCCTTCAGGAGCTAGATGAGGATCCGTCCTTGTCTATGCCGTTCAGGACCGTCCTGGCTCGCTCAAGGTCTTGCTGAAGGATACTCCGTTGAAGTTGGGACAGCCGCTTCTCCTTCAATAGGCTTGCGGTCTCCCCTGCGGAACGGGGCTCATGCCGGTCGGTGTCTCGCAGTGACAGGCATGCATGTCGTTTTCTCGAAACCGGAGCAGCTTTCGAGCGACATGTTATCAATCCTCCAGAAGATAGCCCTTGCGATGGGAAAGCGGCTCGGTGCCGGCTACCTTGGCGATGACTTGGTTGGCCGCCACCAGCTTCTTCAGTCTGCGGGTGACGACCACGCCGTCAGTACGCGCATGGACGGTGATACGGGCATCGCCGCCAATCGCAGCGGGCGCGACGATGTCGGCGATCGGCTGTCCGGACGTGACCCGCTCGCCAAGTTCGACGCGGTAGACGATGACGCCGAACGCCGGCGTGCGCACCACGTCGCAGGCGTCGAAGCCTGTGACGTCGCAGAGCGGCGGCGCATCTGTCGCGGCCATCTCGTCGCCGATGTCGACGAAGCCGCGCAATTCGACCGTCGCTGCCATGCAGCCGACCGGTATCAGCTTGTCGGGATACGCCGCCGCGAGCTTCAACCACGGCTCGACGCTTGCTTCGGCAAAGGTCGAGCCGCCGGAGAAGGTGAACTTTCGTGTGCGATTTTTGCACACGGGCTCCAGTAACTATCTGATATTACTTATCTATCTGCCCCACCCAGGGGGCTATGGCTATCCCAAACCCTTGATAATGTTGCATCTTCATAGCTTCAATAAAGTTTGGGCACGCGTCGCGTGAACGCTATCGCCTGCCATGACAGCCCCCGCCGCAAATCGGCCGAATGCCCTGGCCGGCGCGACGGCGTGCGGCGCCGAATACCTCAATCGCAGGGTAGCTTATAGGTCGACCTGGCCGGAAATGCCAACGCGTTATCTGCTTTCGATGCCTGGGCGGAGGACGGAAGCCTCCAGCTTCGTATGCCGGTGTCTACGCCAATGATGTGGCTAGGAGCCGGGGAGGCCAGCCCTCGACAGCATCTCAAGGAACCGGGAATGGTGATGATCCTTCACATAGCGCGGCACAAAGCCAGGGCAGACATTGCTCAGATTGAGATGCGGAAGTTGTGACAGGCAATGGTGGATGGCCCGGGATGCTTCTTCGTTGTTTCCGGTGGCTGACGCGGTCGCGGCCCAATAAAGGGCGCCGCGAACGAAGCCAGGCTTTGTCCTGACCACTTTGCGGGCGGCTTCGAGCGCCCGCTGGTTGTCTCCGCCAGCGAAGAGCGCCACAACCAGGCCGTGGTGGCGCCAGAAGTCGATGACATCGTGCGTTCCGAGCCGGATTGCTTCGTTGGCCTCGCGCACCGCTTCGTCGACCTGTCCGCGCAATGCAAAGAGCATCGAAATATCGCCGTGGCCAGTCGGGTAGCTTGGGTTGAGGCTGATCGCGTGGCGGCATTCGGCGATCGCCTCGTCGATACGACCGCAACTTTCGAGAGCGAACGACAGGATACATCGGGCAATTTCATCGTCCGGTACCGCCCGCACCGCGGCTTCCGCGAGCTCGACCGCACGCTCGATCACCCCACGCTCCCGAGGCAGCGCACCAAACGCCACGCCCATGGATATCACGATCGAGAGCGTCCGCTTTGCACGGGCGTTGTCGGGACCTATCGAGAAAGCCTTCTCGGCAAGCTCAATCCCGACCAAAAGTGAGTCCCGAGTCATCTCAAAGTATTTCATGAGAGCTTCGTTGACCAGCCTGCGCACTTCAGGGGTACCCGGCGGGCTTTTGTCTCGAACCTTCCAGTTGGTCAGTTGAAGTTCGAGGATCACGGCAAGAACAACAGACTGTGCGATCCTGTCCTGGAATTCGAGCGCGTTCTCGGAGTGGCCGTCGAACTTCTGGGCCCAGACGTGGTGGCCGCCGGCGGCATCGACGAGCTGGACATTCACCCTCAACCCATTGCCGGATCTCTGGACACTGCCGCTGAGCATATATCGCGCCCGGAGTATTCCTGGCGTCTTGGCTTCTTCGCCCGGACCGCTCTTTTCGGGCGGAAGCGCGGCGAGCACGACATAGTCGGCCACTTCGGAGAGGGCTGTCGTGATGTCCTGGACAAGTCCCTTGGCGAAAAAGTCGTCGCCTTGCTTTCCGGTCAGATTGACGAAGTCGGCAACGCTGATGGAGGGACGCCCAAGGCGCTGGCTGGCCGGAACACCACTTGTCGACTGCACATTTGAGGTGTCGTCGGCGGCAAGCAACAGAGATTGCCAAAGCGCCCGCGTTTCAGGGCCGGCTTCGACGCCGAACTCCTTCTTCAGCATGCTTCTGCAAGCTTCGTATGTCCTGATTGCCCTGTCGCGTTGGCCACATGCGAGCAGCAATTCCATCTTGAGCCGATAGGATTCTTCCCGTGTCGGTTCCATGGTCACAATACGATCGGCCAGGATCAGCCCGGCATCAGGGTCGACGAGACGGGCCAGTTTTTCGAAGGACTCAAGCGCGCGGCCGAGCAGCCTGTCGCGTTCCGATGTGATCCAGTCATCGAACGCATTGCTTCCCAGATAAAGCCCGTCGAGGAAGGGCCCGGTGTAGTTCGCCAAGGCCTTCGCGAGGTCCTGGGCGGAACGGGCCGAGAGACCCGTTTCGAACTTCTCCACGTCGACTTGAACGGCCTCTGGCCTCAGGGCGATCAACTCCCCGCTGGAATGGATGAGATCCACCCCCTCTCGCGCCAGATCCTGGCGCAGGACGCTGAGGGCTTGCCGAAGGCTGTTGCGCGAATGTTCGCCGTCGCTGTCGCCCCATAGGAGGTCAGCCAGCCTCTCCCGCGTCGCCGCCATGCCCGGACACCGGGCCAGATAGGCGATGATTGCCGGCCCTCGTTTCCCGGTCAGCCGAAGCGGACCGGTCGTTTCATTTTCAATCCGGAAACCGCCGAAGAGTGAGATTCTATTTGCAGCGCCCCTGTCCTCACTTTGCATTTGCTATCCCAGCCTGACGAAATCCTAACTCAAAACTAACGCTTCGCAACAGTCGGCCTTCGCGCTCAAGCGCTGCCGTAACGGCAGGCTGTTTAGGCTTTGCTAAATTAAAGTGACCAAGTCAACGAAAGGCTTGGTTCGAG
>NZ_RZTF01000301.1:441-1493 GCF_004023175.1 Mesorhizobium sp. M7A.F.Ca.MR.362.00.0.0 | reverse complement strand
TCGAGGGGGACGCGTGTCCAGGACAAGAGCCAATTTGCTGCTGCTATTCGCAGCCGCTTTGTGGGGCTTCGGCAATGTCTCGCAAAAGATGGTGCTTGTGCATCTCGACGCGCTGAGTGCGGTGGGTCTGCGCTGCCTGATCGGCGGCCTGCTTGTGTTGCCCTTTGTCTTGATGGAGAGGCGGCTTCCGCTCGGGCCGGACTATTTTTCCAGCTTGGCCAAGGTGTGCGCGCTGTTTGCCATCTCCATCACGCTCCAGCAGCTTTGCTATCTCGGCGCCTCCGTCACCAATGCGAGCTTCCTGGTCAGCACGGCAACGGTAATGACACCGCTAGCCGCCTGGTTTCTCGTAGGCGAACGTCCGACAGCGAGTCTCACGGTCGCCGCCGGGCTGACCGTTGTTGGAGCCCTGCTGTTGTCGGAAGGGATTGCCGGGTTCAGCAGTGGCGATCTCACCGCTGTCCTCTCGGCTGCCTGCTATGCGCTCTGGGCAGTCGAACTGGGCCGGCACATGCAGGTGCATGCGCGGCCGTTCACCGCAGCCGCGACACAGTTCTTCGGCGCCGCCGCCTTCGCCCTGCCGCTCGGCGCAGTGCAAGGCAATCTGTCGTTGACCGCCGCATTCGCAGCTGGCCCGGAACTGGCGATCCTCGGCGTGTTCTCCACTGCGATTGCCTTCGGCATACAGACGGTTGCCCTCCGCTTTACGCCGGCCAGCCACGCCGCCGTGATCGTCAGCGCAGAAAGCGTTTTCGGGGCGCTGGGCGCGGCGATCTTTCTCGGCGAGCGGAGCTCGTCCGCGAGCGCATTGGGTGCCGCCATCATTCTGGGTGCGATCCTGTCCGTGGCACTGTCGAACCGAGCGCCGCAGGCACGCACGTCCTTGCGAACCGCTTCGGTTCAACCCTTCGACGGGGCCCCTGCCTTTGCAGCTGCCGCCGCAAATTGGGCAGGCGATCGTCACCCCAACAATTCAGGTCCAGTGGAGGAATGTGATGACCCTTGCCGGTGATGCGAAACCTATTCCGGCCCCGGCTGCCGCCCGACACCGG
>NZ_RZTF01000301.1:0-431 GCF_004023175.1 Mesorhizobium sp. M7A.F.Ca.MR.362.00.0.0 | reverse complement strand
CGGGCCAGTGGCGTCGATCAGCCAGGCGGCGGTGGCCTTGCCGATGGCGGCAGGACTTGTCGTGGAGGCGCAGTGATGGACGCGCGGACGATCCTTCTTCCTATCGCACATTTGGTATCGGCGCTTCGCGCCCGCATGAAGGGACCGGGCGGCTATTACAACAGCGGTAACGCGCTCGGCCTCATTGTCGGTCTCGCCATCCAGATTGCCACCGCGCCGGTCGGCTTGCATGAGGGAAGCAGCGTTACCATGGCGGTGATCGAATATTTCGCTGGCAGCCATGGCACTGTTGCGCTGACCTTGACCACCCTGGTCTTCTTCTGGGGCGGCGAGGCCTATCACCGGGCCTGGGCAAGGCCGGATGCTCCCGATCCCGCCCTCAACCGTCTGGGCGACTTCCTGTCGGGCCTGGGGGCGATCGGGCTCGGCAT
>NZ_RZTF01000002.1:62528-71457 GCF_004023175.1 Mesorhizobium sp. M7A.F.Ca.MR.362.00.0.0 | reverse complement strand
GCCCAGAAGTCCTCACTGCGCAGGCACCTTGTCGAGAAAGCCGGTGACGCTCTTGAGGCGGCCGTTCTCAATGATTCCGATGTCGGTACCTTCGATCACCGATGGCGTCCCCTCAGGCCCGAGATTCCACGAGAAGCGGATCTTGTCGGCAAAACCGTCCGGCGTGCCCTTCAGCGAGAACCGGAAGCCGGCAAAGCGCTGCTGCACGCCGTCGATCAGAGCCGCGACGCCTTCATGGCCGTCGCCCTGCATGAGCGGATCACGATAGCTGACGTCTTCCGTGAAGGTCACCTTGAGCAATTCGGTCCGGCGGACGGCATCGCTTTCGTTCCAGGCGGTGATGTAGTTTTCAGCGATCTTGGTGAGGTCGGTCATGGTCTGTCTCCTTCATTTGACGGTTTTGACATGACCCTTTTCAACCGGCGCTGGCCTGAAACCAATTACGCCTGAGGTAATGGCGGCAGAACTTTGTGAGAGGACAGAAATCATGAGCAGCGGATTTTTCGGCGACATCAAGAAAATCAAATATGAAGGGCCGGATTCGACCAATCCGCTGGCCTATAGGTTCTACAATCCCGACGAGCTCGTCGCCGGCAAACGGCTGGAAGACCATCTGCGCTTCGCCGTCGCCTACTGGCACTCCTTTGCCTGGCCGGGCGGCGATCCGTTCGGCGGCCAGACCTTCGACCGGCCGTGGTTCCCCAAGGCAGGTGGCACCGACACGATGGAACTGGCAAAGCTGAAAGCGGACGTCGCCTTCGAGATGTTCTCGCTGCTCGGCGCGCCCTATTTCTGCTTCCACGACGCCGATGTGCGGCCGGAAGGCAAGGATTTTTCCGAAAGTGCCGCGCGCCTCGACGAGATCGCCGATTACTTCGCGGGGAAGATGAAGCAGACCGGCGTCAAGCTGCTTTGGGGCACCGCCAATCTGTTCTCCAATCGCCGCTTCATGTCGGGGGCGGCCACCAATCCCGATCCGGATGTCTTTGCCTACGCGGCGGCGACGGTAAAAAGCTGCATCGACGTCACCAAGCGGCTGAAGGGCGAAAACTACGTGCTGTGGGGCGGGCGCGAAGGCTATGAGACGCTGCTCAACACCGACCTCGCGCGCGAGCAGGAACAGGCCGGCCGGTTCCTCAGCATGGTCGTCGACTACAAGCACAAGATCGGCTTCAAGGGCGCGATCCTGATCGAGCCGAAGCCGCAGGAGCCGACCAAGCATCAGTACGATTACGATGTCGCCACGGTCTACGGCTTCCTCAAGCGCTTCGGGCTGGAGAAGGAGGTCAAGGTCAATATCGAGCAGGGCCACGCCATCCTGGCCGGCCATTCCTTCGAGCACGAACTGGCTCTGGCCAATGCGCTCGGTATTTTCGGTTCGATCGACATGAACCGCAACGACTATCAGTCGGGATGGGACACCGACCAGTTCCCCAACAACGTGCCGGAAATGGCACTGGCCTACTACCAGGTCCTGCAGGCCGGCGGCTTCAAGACCGGCGGCACCAATTTCGACGCCAAGCTGCGCCGCCAGTCGCTCGATCCGCAGGACCTGCTGATCGGCCATATCGGCGGCATGGACTCTTGCGCACGTGGCCTGAAAGCCGCGGCCCGCATGGTTGAGGACAAGGCGCTATCGGCGCCGCTGGCCGAACGTTATGCCGGCTGGAACACGGCCGAGGGCAAGGCGATGCTCGCCGGCAAGCGCACGCTTGAGGATATCGCCGAGCGTGTCGTCAAGAAGAAGATCGAGCCGCAGCCGAGGTCCGGCCGCCAGGAACTGCTGGAAAATATCGTCAACCGCTACGTGTAAGGCGCGCGCCGCTCCATCTCTGGACCGACATCCGGCACCACTGGCTGAAAGCCGCCGCCATCGCTATCTGCTAGTCAGCCCACTTCGCGAGAGGCTGCCGAGGATCGCACAGATCTTCGGCAGCCAGCGTGAGATCAAGATGCCACGCATGTCGCCGAAAGAAGGCCCGTGCGGCAGCCTTTATTTTTATGCATGTCGTCATTCCCAAAACCGCTGTGCACTTTTGGGCGACATGCATTGGCGGGAGACGGAAATGGCAGAGGATCGAATCATCGTGCGCCCGGCGCAGGCAAGCGATATTCCGGCGTTGAAGCAGGTGCTGCAGGAAACGTTCGAAGGCACATGGCTGCCGAACATCACCGAAGCAGCGGCGCGGCGCTATGTCGAGACGGATATTGGCGGGCGCTATGTCGACCGGAGCTGGCCTGAGTTCGCCGTTGCCGAGATCGATGGCGAGGTCGCCGGCCTGATCCATTGGCGCGCCGATTTCATCGAGGCCCTGCACGTCATGGCATCCCGTCAAGGCCAAGGTGTCGGCCGCAAGCTGCTCTCCCATGCCGAACAGGCAATCGGCACCGCCGGGTTGGCGCAGGCGCGGCTGGAAACCGACACGTTCAACCTGCCGGCACAAGCCCTCTACAAGGCGGTCGGCTATGTCGAGAAAAACCGCTATCCAGACGACGAATGGGACAGTGGCTTCACCACGGTGCTGTTCGAAAAGCGGCTGTAGATCTCTCCTTGATCTGACCTGCCGGGACGCAGGAACAGCTTTGCGCATGGCCCGGTCCCGCGACACGGTTTTGCCCTTCGACGCCCTTCAATGACCTCGCTCTTGCCTTCAAACTGCCGTCACGTTTCTCGTATAAGAGTGGCTCGTGGCGGGAGAGGAAGAAGGAGGCGAACCGATATGCAGAACGAACGTGAAATCGACGCCCTGCTCTCACCTGGCGAGGCCGGATCGATCATCGACCGGCTGATGGCGATGCCGCATCCGAAGGATGGTACGCGCCGCTCCAACGAATGGGACCGCGCCGTTGCCAGCCGTTTCGAGACCCATCTTGCCAGACAGATGCGCTCGCAGATCGACGGCGGCAGTGACCGTCAGAACGCTGCCTGAGCTTTCCGACTTTGTGCATGTCGTTATCCCAAAACCGCTACACACTTTTGGGCGACATGCACATCAACCCCTCCGCAATCTGACCGGCGCTTCGCCGAAAGCCCTTGAAAATGCCCTCGAAAATGCCGCGGCGGACGAGAACCCGGTCCGCCCGGCAATATCGGCCATGGCAACCCTCGTATCGACCACCAGCCGGCGCGCGGCGCCGAGGCGCAGCCTGAGGTAATAGGCGCCCGGCGTCTCGCCGATCGATTTGCGAAAGATGCTTTCCAGCGTCCGTGCCGTCACCCCGGCGCGCTTGGCCACTGCTTCGATGGTCAGCGGCTGGTCGACATGCGATTCCATCAGCCGGATGGCTTGCGCAAGCCGCGGGTCATAGCCGTCGAGCCGGCCGAGCGAGACCAGCGGCTGTGCGTCGGTGGCGGCGCGAGCCTGGTCGTAGATGAAGACGCTGGCGACATCGAGCGCCACCGCCATACCGAGCCGCGTGCGGATGAGATGCAGCATCAGGTCGAAGGTCGGTGACGCGCCACCCGACGTGAACACCGGCCCGTCGATGACATAGCGGTCAGGGCGGACATCGACGCCGGGGAAGGACGAGGAAAAATCCTCCATGTCCTCCCAGTGGGTGGTGGCGCTGCGCCCTTCCAGCAGGCCCGCGCGTGCGACCAGCCAGGTGCCCGCCTCGACGCCGCCGCAAGCACGCGCCGTGCGTGCGGCCCGGCGCAGGCCCGACAACAGAGCCGAGGTTGCATAGTTCTGGGTGCCGAAGCCAGCGACGACGACCAGAACGTCGGACGGCTCGGCCGCGTCGAAACGGCCGCTGACCGCCACCGGCAGGCCGCATGTGGTGACCGGAGCCTCGCCGGTCACCGAGACCAGCCTGAAATCGAACAGGGTCTCGCCGGAGATACGGTTGGCGGCGCGCAGCGGATCGACGGCGGATGCGACGCACATGATGGACGAGCCGGAAAACACCAGCAGCGTCACCTTGAGCGGCAGACGCTCGGCGCGAAAGATCGTTGGTTTTTCGCTTTTCGTCATGGAAGCTTCGTAAAACGCAAAACAGTTTCCGGCAAGTCGGGCATTGTTGATAGTCTTTGTGCCTGTCGTTATCCCAAAACCGGTTCCCACTTTTGGGCGACATGCATAGTGTTTCTATCGGAGGAGAGTTCTATGCCGCTTGCGATGAACCGTGAGGTCTTCATTACCTGTGCCGTGACCGGGTCCGGCGGGTCGCAGGACCGCAGCCCTCATGTGCCGCGCTCGCCAAAGCAGATCGCCGATTCGGCCATCGACGCGGCCAAGGCTGGCGCCGCAATCGTGCATTGCCATGTGCGCGACCCTGAGACCGGCAAGCCCAGGCGCGATGTGCATCTCTACCGCGAAGTGACCGAGCGCATCCGCGCGGCAGAAGTGGATGTCATCCTGAACCTGACCGCCGGCATGGGCGGCGACATGGTGTTCGGTTCGCCGGAGGCGCCGCTGCCGCTCAACGAAAAAGGCACCGACATGGGCGGCGCCACCAACCGCATGGAACATGTGCGCCAGTGCCTGCCGGAAATCTGCACGCTCGACTGCGGCACCATGAATTTCGCCGAGGCCAACTATGTCATGACCAACACGCCAGGCATGCTGCGCGCCATGGGCGGCATGATGACGGCGCTTGGCGTCAAGCCGGAGATCGAGGCCTTCGACACTGGCCATTTGTGGTTCGCCAAGCAGCTGGTCGAGGAAAAGGTGCTCAACCCCGATGCGCTGGTGCAGCTCTGCATGGGCGTGCCGTGGGGGGCGCCGGACGACCTCAACACCTTCATGGCCATGGTCAACAATGTGCCGTCGACCTGGAACTGGTCGGCCTTTGCCATCGGCCGCAACCAGATGGCCTATGCTGCTGCGGCGGTGCTGGCCGGCGGCAATGTCCGCGTCGGTCTCGAAGACAATCTCTGGCTCGACAAGGGCGTACTGGCGACCAATGCGCAGTTGGTCGAGCGCGCCGCCAGCATCGTCACCAATCTCGGCGCCAGGATTCTTGGGCCGGAAGAGGTACGGCAGAAGCTCAACCTTACCAAGCGGGCGCCGATCGCGGCATAAATTATTCGTCGGGAGGGTCGGCATGACTACCGTAAAATTCACCGCGATGAAGGATGGCGACCGGGACGACTACGAGTTCCTGACCGCGCATGAGATCGATTATGCCGCCAGGACCGGCGAGCGGCTGCTCGATGCGCTGGTGCAGCTCGACGCGGGCCTATCGGGCTACAAGATCACCCGGCTCGGCCATTCGCTGCAGGCGGCGACGCGTGCCTGGCGCGACGGCGCCGACACCGACTGGATCGCCTGCGCGCTACTGCACGACATCGGCGACATCTACGCGCCATACAATCACGACGAATATGCCGCTTCGATCCTGAAACCCTTCGTGCGCGAACAATGCACTTGGGTGGTGGAGAAACATGGCGACTTCCAGCGGCTCTACTATGCCCATCACCTCGGCGGTAACCGCCATGCGCGCGACCGCTTTGCCGGCCACGCCTATTTCGACGATTGCGACCAGTTTTGCGAGCGCTGGGACCAGTCGAGCTTCGACCCCGACTATGACACGCTGCCGATCGAATTCTTCCGGCCCTTCGTCCTCAAAGTCTTTGCCCGCAAGGCATACGACCCGTCCGTGATCCGCGCCGGCGAACGCGTGCCGCTCATAGATCCCACAACCGCCATGACCAGAACCGGAGCTTCCGCATGAGTATCATCAACAAGGCAGCCGCCATCGGTGGCGGCGTCATCGGCGCCGGCTGGGTGGCGCGGCTGCTGCTCAACGGCATCGACGTGTCGATCTTCGATCCCGATCCCGAGGCGTCGCGCAAGGTCGGCGAAGTGATGAAGGGCGCGCGCCGCGCCTACAAGCAGATGGTGCCCGGCGGTTTGCCGAAAGAGGGCAAGCTGACCTTTGCCAAGACCATCGCCGAGGCAGTGGCCGATGCCGATTTCATTCAGGAAAGCGTGCCGGAACGGCTCGACCTCAAGCACCGGGTGCTCGCCGAGATCGATACCCACGCGCCGGCCAATGCGATTGTCGGTTCCTCGACCTCCGGCATCAAGCCAACCGACATGCAGGTGGCGATGAAGAAGCATCCGGAGCGGCTGGTCGTCGGCCATCCTTTCAACCCGGTCTATCTCCTGCCACTGGTCGAGATCGTGGGCGGCGAGCAGACCTTTCCCGAGGCGATCGAGGTCGCCAAGGAGATGTATGCCTCGATCGGCATGAAGCCGGTCGTCATCCGCAAGGAGATCGAGGCCTTCGTCGGCGACCGCCTGCTCGAAGCGGCATGGCGCGAGGCGCTGTGGCTGATCAAGGACGGCATCTGCACGGTCGAGGAACTCGACGACATCATGCGCTACGGCTTCGGCCTGCGCTGGGCGCAGATGGGCATGTTCCAGGTCTATCGCGTCGCCGGTGGCGAGGCCGGCATGCGCCACTTCATGGCGCAGTTCGGGCCCTGCCTGAAATGGCCATGGACCAAGCTGATGGATGTGCCGGAGTTCAACGACGAACTGGTCGACCTGATCGCCACGCAGTCGGACGACCAGGCACATGGGCTGTCGATCCGCGAACTGGAAAAAATCCGCGACGACAATCTGGTCGCCATCATGGATGCGCTGTCGAAGCAGAACAAAGGCAAGGGCTGGGGCGCCGGCGCCCTGCACAAGGACTATACCAGGCAGCTGGCCAAGCTGGCGGCGAAGAAGCCCACGGCCTCCAAGGCTGCCGAGAAGGCCAAAGCCTTGAAACCGGTCAAGAAAGCCGAAAAGCCGAAGAAAAAGCCCGGCAAGAAGAAAGGCTGAGAGCATGGATTTCGGGCTGTCGGAGGAACAGAGGCTCATCGTCGAGACGACGCGTGCGTTCGTCGAGAACGAGCTTTACCCGCATGAGCGCGAGGTCGAGCGCACCGGCGTGCTGCGCCGCGACCTGATCGAGGAGATCAAGGTCAAGGCGATCGAAGCCGGGCTCTATGCCGCCAACATGCCGGCCGATGTCGGCGGTGCTGGCCTCGATACGGTGACTTGGCTGCTCTACGAAAAGGAGCTTGGCCGCGCCAATTACGCGCTGCACTGGACTTGCGTGGCGCGGCCCTCCAACATCCTCCTGGCCGGCACGCCGGAGCAGCGCGAGAAATATCTGTTCCCCTGCATCCGCGGCGAGAAATGGGACTGCCTGGCGATGACCGAGCCGGGCGCAGGCTCCGACCTGCGCGGCATGAAGGCGACCGCCGTACAGGACGGCGACGACTGGGTGCTGAACGGCACCAAGCATTTTATCTCCCACGCCGACCTCGCCGACTTTGCCATCGTTTTCATGGCCTCAGGCGAAGAGGATTCGCCGCGCGGCAGGCGCAAGAAGATCACCGCATTCTTCGTCGACAAAGGGACGAAGGGCTTCACCGTCCGCGATGGCTACCGCAACGTCTCGCATCGCGGCTACACCAACGCCATCCTCGAATTCGACGATTGCCGGCTTCCCGCCGCCCAAGTGTTGGGCGAAGTCCACAAGGGTTTCGACGTCGCCAATTCCTGGCTCGGCGCCACCCGGCTGCAGGTCGGCGCCACCTGCCTCGGCCGCGCCGAGCGCCCGCTCGGCCATGCCATCGAGTATGCCGCGCAGCGCCAGCATTTCGGCCAGCAGATCGGCAAGTTCCAGGGCGTATCGTTCAAGCTTGCCGACATGGCGACCGAATTGAAGGCCGCCGACCTGATGGTGTTCGAAGCCGGCTGGAAGTACGATCAGGGCACTGTCACCGATCAGGACATGGCCATGGCCAAGCTGAAGGCCACCGAGATGCTTGCATACGTTGCCGATGAGGCGATCCAGATTCATGGCGGCATGGGACTGATGGACGATTTGCCACTGGAGCGCATCTGGCGCGACGCGCGCGTCGAGCGCATCTGGGAAGGCACGTCAGAGATCCAGCGCCACATTATTTCAAGGGCGCTGCTGCGTCCGTTCGGGGCATAACATATGCATAAACTTGAGCGTCTCCTGCGGCCGAAATCGATCGCCGTCTTCGGCGGTGCGCAGGCCGCGGCCGTCGTCGCGCAATCGATCAAGATGGGCTTTGCCGGCGAGATCTGGCCAGTGCATCCGACCAAGGACGAGGTCGCCGGTCGCAAGGCCTATCGTTCGGTGGCTGACCTGCCTGGCGCGCCGGACGCCGCCTTTGTCGGGGGCAACCGGCATTTGACCATCGAGGTGATCAAGGCGCTGGCCGAGCGCGGCGCCGGCGGCGCCGTCTGCTTTGCCGCCGGCTTCCTTGAGACCGAGGCCTACGACGACGACGGCGAGCGGCTGCAGGCTGAGTTGGTCGGGGCAGCCGGCTCGATGCCGATCATCGGGCCGAATTGCTACGGCCTGATCAATTATGCCGACGGGGCGCTGCTGTGGCCCGACCAGCATGGCGGCATAAGACTGGCCGAGGGCGGCAAGGGCGTCGCCATCATCACCCAGTCGTCAAACATCGCCATCAACATGACCATGCAGAGGCGCGGCCTGCCGATCGCCTTCCTGATGACCGCCGGCAACCAGGCGCAGACCGGTCTGTCCGAAATGGCGCTCGGCCTGATCGAGGACGAGCGGGTCACGTCGCTCGGCCTGCATATCGAAGCCTTCGATTCGGTAGCCGGCTTTGAACGGTTGGCGGCACGAGCCCGCGAGCTGAAGAAGCCGATCATCGCCATGAAGGTCGGCCGTTCCGAACAGGCCAGGCAGGCGACCGTCTCGCACACCGCCTCGCTGGCCGGCTCGGATGCGGCCTCGGGTGCGTTCCTGCGGCGGCTCGGCATTGCGCGTGTCGATTCGATCCCCGCCTTTATCGAGGCGCTGAAGCTGCTGCACATCACCGGACCTTTGCCCGGCTATAGGCTGTCGTCGATGAGCTGTTCGGGCGGCGAGGCCTCTGTCATGGCCGACAGCGCCGAAGGGCGCTGGGTCAATTTCCCTGTGC
>NZ_RZTF01000002.1:39037-62518 GCF_004023175.1 Mesorhizobium sp. M7A.F.Ca.MR.362.00.0.0 | reverse complement strand
GACCGACAGCCACCGCGCCCATGTCAAATCGACGCTCGGGCCGCTGGTCGCGGTCGCCAATCCCTTGGACTATCACACCTTCATCTGGAACAACGAGCCGGCGATGACCGCCACCTTCACCGCAATGGTGTCGGGCGGCTTCGACCTCAACATGCTGGTGCTGGATTTTCCGCGACCTGATCGTTGTTCGGTCACCGATTGGTGGGCGACGCTGCGCGCCTTCGAATCGGCGCTGAAGACCAACAAGGCGCATGGCGCGATCGTCTCGTCGCTGCCGGAAAACCTGCCGGAGGAGTACACCGCCGAACTGATGGCGCGCGGCATGGTGCCGTTGTTCGGCATTTCGGAAGCCATGGATGCCGCCGGGGCGGCGGCCTTCATCGGCTGGGCTTGGGCCGAACCGCAGGCGCAGCCGATCGACACTTCTGCTGCCGGTGCGCCTCGTGGCGACCATGTCACGCCCGACGAGGCCGAAGCAAAATCGCGGCTGATCAAGGCCGGCCTGCCTGTGCCGAAGGGCGAACGCGCCGCCAATGCGGTCGAGGCGGTGATCTCTTCCATGGCGCTTGGCTTCCCGGTGGCGCTGAAGGCGCTCGGCGTCAGCCACAAATCCGAAGTTGGCGCCGTCAGGCTCAACCTCAGGGATGCCGAATCCGTCAGCACCGCGGCGCATGACCTGTTGCCGCTCGGCACCGGGCTCTATGTCGAGCGCATGGTGCGCGACGGTGTCGCGGAACTGATCGTCGGCTTCACCCGCGACCCGATGTTCGGCGCGGTGATGACCTTGGGCACCGGCGGCGTGCTGGTCGAACTGTTGCGCGACAGCGTCACGCTGATGCTGCCGGCAACCCGCGACGACATCGAGGCGGCATTGCGCGGCCTGAAACTGTTCCCGCTGCTCGAAGGCTATCGCGGCCGGCCGAAAGCCGATGTCGCGGCCGCCATCGATGCCATCTCGGGCATTGCCGGCTTCGTGCAGGAGAATGCCGGCGAGATCGAGGAACTCGACATCAACCCGCTGATCGTCTGTGCAGAGGGCAAGGGCGCCTGGATCGCCGACGCGCTGCTGGTGCTGGGAGAGAACAAGAATGTCTGACGTCATTTCTACCCGCCGCGAGGGCCCGATCCTCGAAGTCACCCTCGACCGGCCCAAGGCCAACGCCATCGACCTGAAGACCTCGCGGCTGATGGGCGAGACCTTCAAGGCGTTCCGCGACGATCCGGAATTGCGCGTCGCCATCGTCAAGACCGCCGGCGACAAGTTCTTCTGTGCCGGCTGGGACCTCAAAGCCGCTGCCGGCGGCGATGCCGTCGATGGCGACTATGGCGTCGGCGGCTTTGCCGGGCTGCAAGAATTGCGCGACCTCAACAAGCCGGTGATCGCTTGCGTCAACGGCATGGCGGTCGGCGGCGGCTTCGAGCTGGCGCTGTCCTGCGACCTCATCTACGCCTCCGATCATTCCTCCTTCGCGCTGCCCGAGATCCGCGCCGGCACGCTGGCCGACGCGGCAACGATCAAACTGCCGAAGCGCATCCCCTACCATGTCGCCATGGACCTTCTGCTCACCGGCCGCTGGATGGATGTCGCTGAAGCGCATCGCTGGGGCCTGGTCAATGAAGTGCTGCCTAAGGAGAAGCTCGAGGGCCGCGTCTGGGAGATCGCCCGGCTGCTCGCAGGCGGCCCGCCGCTGGTCTTTGCAGCGATCAAGGAGACCGCGCGTGTGGCCGAGGCGCTGACCTTCCAGGACGCAATGAATAAGGTGACGCGGCGCAAGTTGCCGACGGTCGATGCCCTCTACGGCTCCGAAGACGGCATGGAGGGTTTTCGCGCTTTTGCGGAGAAGCGTGAGCCGGTGTGGAAGGGGAAGTAGTGGATACCGCCGGAACGATGGCGCTTACCCCCCTCTGGCCTGCCGGCCATCTCCCCCTCAAGGGGGGAGATTGGCAGCTTCGATCTCTGCACTCTTCTTGCGACGCAGAAGGTTGGCGAAAGTCTTCGCAACATCCGATCTCCCCCCTTGAGGGGGAGATGTCCGGCAGGACAGAGGGGGGCGCCCTGGCTCAGCCTTGGGCGCCTTTCCAGCACCCATGACCGATTACAAAACCCTCATCGACGCCGAGACCTGGGCGTTCATAGAGCGGACCAATTCCTACTATCCGCCCGACACGATCGACTACACGATCGCGCAGCAGCGCGGGATCTATGACCGCATGTGCCGCGAATTCTTCGCCGGCTATCCCGAAGGCGTGGCGGTCGAAACCTCAGCCATTGCGACGCCCACGCACGACATCCCGATCCGCACCTACCGAAGCACACACAAAGCTGCGGTGACGGTGCTCTATGTCCATGGCGGCGGCTTCATCATCGGTGGGCTGGACAGCCACGACGATGTCTGCGCCGAGCTCTGTGCCCGCACCGGCTATGAGGTGGTCTCGGTCGATTATCGGCTGGCGCCGGAGCATCTGCATCCGGCGGCCTTCGACGATGCGATGAGCGCCTTCGAATGGGCCGCCGCCAATCGCGATCATCCTATCGTGCTGTGCGGCGACAGCGCCGGCGGCAATCTCTGCGCCGCCGTCAGTCACGCCACGCGTGACCGTTCGAAAAGGCCGGTTGGCCAGGTGCTGATCTATCCCGGCCTCGGCGGAGACCGCGCGAAAGGCTCCTATGTCAAGCACGCCGAAGCGCCGATGCTGACCGTGCGCGATCTCGAATTCTACAAGCATATCCGCACCGGCGGCGTTGATAGGACCGGGGACATCACGCTGTCGCCGCTCGCCGACACCGACTTCTCCAACCTGCCGCCGACTGTGCTGATCACCGCTGAGTGCGACCCGTTGTCGTCGGATGGTGAGGCCTATCGCGACCTGGTCGTGGCGGCGGGCGGACGCGCAACCTGGTTCGAGGAAACGGGGCTGGTGCATGGTTATCTCCGAGGCCGGCACATGGTCGGCCGCGCCCGCGCCAGCTTTACGCGGATCACCGAGGCGGTGACCGCGCTTGGACAGGGCGACTGGCGCTGGTGATCGCGGCTAGACTCTGAGGGCCGACAGGCGCCGCTCATCCCACCGAAGCGGCCACCGCACGGCCGGCGCTGCGGCCGGAAAAGATGCAGCCGCCGAGGAAGGTGCCCTCAAGCGCCGCGTAGCCATGCACGCCGCCGCCGCCAAAACCGGCGGCTTCGCCGACGGCGTAGAGTCCCGCAACCGGCTGGCCATCGGCACCTAGCACGCGGCTGTCGAGATCGGTCTGCAGGCCGCCCAGCGTCTTGCGGGTCAGGATGTTGAGGCGCACCGCTATCAGCGGGCCGTTTGCCGGATCGAGCATCTTGTGCGGCTTGGCCGTGCGGATCAGCCGGTCGCCGAGATAGGCGCGCGCCCCGCGCAGAGCGGTGATTTGCATGTCCTTGGAGAACGGGTTGTCGAGCTGCCGGTCGCGGGCGCGCATTTCGCGCTCGACCTGGGCTACCTCAAGAAGCGGCTCGCCGCCGGCAAGCGCGTTCATGCGCGCGACCAGCGTCGGCAAGTCGGCTTCGACGATGAAATCCTCGCCCTTCTCCATGAACGCCTTGACCGGACCCGGAATGCCCGATGTGGCGCGGCCGAGCACCTGGCGCCAACTCTTGCCGGTCAAATCGGGGTTCTGCTCGGAGCCCGACAGCGCGAACTCCTTCTGGATGATCTTTTTGGTCAGGATGAACCAGGAATAATCGAAGCCGGTGCTCATGATGTGGGAGAGCGTGCCCAGCGTGTCGAAACCGGGATAGAGCGGCACCGGCAGGCGCTTGCCGCGCGCATCGAGCCACAGCGATGACGGGCCGGGCAGGATGCGGATCGCATGATCGGTCCAGACCGGCGCCCAATTCTTGATGCCCTCGACATAGTGCCACATGCGGTCGCGGTTGATGATCGAGCCGCCGGCCTGTTCCGCGATTGCCAGCATGCGGCCGTCGACGTGATCGGGCACGCCGGTGATCATGCGCTTCGGTGCGGCGCCCAGCCGTTTGGGCCAATTCTCCCGCACCAGTTGATGGTTGGCGCCGATGCCGCCGGAGGCGACGATCACCGCTTGCGCGTGAAGCTCGAAATCGCCTGATATTTCGCGTGCGCTCTTGTGGCCGCGCTCGACAGCGCTGGGCTGCAGGATGTCGCCACGCACACCGGTCACAACAGCACCCGTCCGCGTCAGTTCATTGACGCGGTGGCGGAATTTGAAACTGATCAATCCGCGCTTTTGCGCCTCGCGCACGCGCTGCACAAACGGTTCGAGCACACCGGGGCCGGTGCCCCAGGTAATGTGAAAGCGCGGCACCGAATTGCCATGGCCGATGGCATTGCCGCCGCCCCGCTCGGCCCAGCCGACCACAGGAAAGAATTTCAGGCCGCGCTGCATCAGCCAGGAGCGTTTCTCGCCGGCGGCGAAGCCGACATAGGCTTCCGCCCATTTGCGCGGCCAGAAATCCTCCGGCCGATCGAAAGCCGCGGTGCCCAACCAGTCTTCCAACGCCAGGTCATGCGAATCGCGGATGCGCATGCGCCGCTGCTCGGGCGAATCCACGAGAAAAAGGCCGCCGAACGACCAGAATGCCTGGCCGCCCAGCGACTGCTCGGGCTCCTGGTCGACGATGATGATTTTCTTGCCGGCTTCGGCAAGCTCGGCGGCGGCAACCAGCCCTGCAAGGCCGGCGCCGACAATGATCACGTCCGCATCGTCAGCCATCTTTCCTCCCAGAATTAGCCGGCTACTTCAATTGCAAGGGGTCAGACGGTCTCCCAGCCTTCTTTGCCGCCGGCGCGGAAGATGGCATCGATGACTTTCTGGTTGAGCACGGATTCCTCCAGCGTGAAGACGCGCTCCTTGCCGCCCTGTGCCGCACGCGCGAAGGTCTCGACCTCCAGCCGGTATTGCTGCGTGCCGGGAAAGCGGAACACCTGCGCCTCGGTGTGGTTCTGGTTGTGCAGTTCGACGCGGTGGTGGTCGTAGAGCCCGGCATTGAAGGGCGAGAACAACTCGATGAAACCCTTCTCGCCGTGGAACACCATCACCTGGCGCGCCGCCATCTGCGTCGACAGATAGAAGGACAGCTCGAAGTCGCCGAAATCGGCGCGGATCGAGGAGTAGATGTCGGTGCCGAATGTCTTGTCGCGCTCGATCGTCGCCTGCACGCGCAGCGGCTCCTTGCCGGTCGAAAAGCGCGTCGACACGGTCGGGTAGACGCCGATATCGGGCAGCGCGCCGCCGCCGAGGTCGAGCTGGTTGCGCATGTTGCTGGGGTCGACATTGTAGTAGGAGAAGGCACCCTGCACATGGCGCAGCCGGCCGATGGCGCCGCTGGCGATGAGGTCGCGTACCTTGATCCATTGCGGGTGGTAGATGACCATGAAGGCCTCGCAGACCAGCACCTTTTTCTGGTCGCGCAGCTTGATCAGCGGCAGGATGTCCTTGGCGTCGAGCGCCAGCGGCTTTTCGACCAGCACGTGCTTGCCGGCTTCGATGGCCTTGGCCGCCCATTCGACATGCTGCGAGGTCGGCAACGGGATGTAGACGCCATCGACCTCGTCGGAGGCAAGCAGTTCCTCATAGGAGCCGAAGGCATGGCGCGCGCCGAAGCGCTCGGCCAGCGCCTTGGCCTTCGACAGGTCACGGCTGGCGATCGCCGACAGCACGCCGTTCTCCGCCTCGACCATCGCCGGCAACAAATGCTCGCGGCCGATCTTGGCCGTCGATAACACACCCCATCGGAACATCAGGCTTCTCCATCACAATTACAGGCAACGAGGTTTGCCCGAAATCGCCGGAAAAGCCAATGACGAGGGTCAGCCCCTTTTGCCGGTCAGCGTCATGTCGAAGTCGACGATGTTGGAATAGATTGGCGTGCCGACATCCATGCCGTAGCGCGACCTCAGCACCTTGCCGGTGACATGGAATTTGATCGTCCCGGCCTTGAGACCGCCAAGCTCGGCCGTGAACTTTTCCGGAAACGTCTTGCCGCGCGCCGTCAGCCGGCCGCTGACGAGGGCCGTGGTGTCGCTGGTTCGGGTCACGCTGGTAGAGCGGAACTGGATCTCCGGGTTGTTGGCGGCATCGAACACCGCGTCGGAGCGCAGGAAGGCATCGATACGGCCCTGGCCGGTGCCAACGCTTTCGGGAAAGATGGTGAAATTGACCTGCGAGTGCCCGACATCGCTGTTGTCGATGCGGATCGAGCCCTTGAAGCGGGCGAAGGCGCCATTCAGGCCGCCGCCGCCGACCTTGCCGATGGAGAAGCGGATGCTGGAGTTGGCCGGGCTGATCGAATAGCTGCCGGCGGCGTCGCCAAGCGCGACGGCCGCTGAAACAGGCATGGCGAGGCAAGCGGCGACCGCCGCAAATCCGAGAATGCGCGTGTACATGGGGATGTTCCTTGTTGGAGGCAGCGCATTCCTGCGCCCTCACTCCATGAACGAATGAACCGCTCGCTCTATTCCGGATCTGACGAAGGCGTGATCATGCGCATGAGCACGCCATCCCTGAGCTGGAAATGATGCCGCAGTGCCGCCGCGACGTGGAGAGCCACAAGCGCCATGCCGGCATAGGCAAGATACCAATGCGCCGCCGCCCAGAAGCTTTCGGCACCATCCGATTCGGCCAGCGGCAGGTTCGGCATGACGAACAGGTTGAACGGCAGGCTGGGTATCTCCAGCATCGAGACCGACACCAGCGCCCAGCCGGACAAGGGCAAGGCAAGCTGAAACGCGTAGAGCGCAAAATGGGCCAAAGGTGCCGCCCGACGTGCCAAAGTCCCGACCGAGCGCGGCAGCGCCGGCGTTGTATTGCCGCAGCGCCAGACGATGCGCAGGATGATCAGGCCGAGCAGCAGGAAGCCGAAGGATTTGTGCAGCTGGATCAGTTCGAAGGCGGTGCGCTGGCTGGTCACCCGCACCATGACGAAGCCGAGTCCGAACTGGCCGATGAAGATCAGCGCAATCAGCCAGTGAAGAATGATCGCGCCCCAGCCATAGCGGGTGGTGCTGTTGGTGATCGATGTTTGCATCGTTGGTGAACGACCGCGATGCCGGTTTTCTTCCACCAGGGGGAGGGGCGAGCCCGCTCTATCCACTCACCTTGAAGAAATCGACAAACGCCCTGAGCGCTGGCCGCATCTGACGGCGGCTCGGATAATAGACAAAGAAGCCGTCGAAGGGCGGGCACCAGTCCTCCAGCACGCGGATCAGCCTGCCGTCGGCGAGCGGGGCGCGGACATAGTCCTCAAAGACGAAGGCGAGCCCGGCGCCGTCGACCGCCGCCTGGGCGATCAGATGGTCCTCGTCGAGGATCAGCGGTCCCTCCACCGCCATCTCGATCGTCTCGCGGCCTTTATCGAACTCCCAGCGGTAGAGGATGCCGCTGGAGAAGCGGAAGCGGATGCAGCGGTGGCCGGCCAGGTCGCGCGGGTGGCGCGGCTTGGGGTTGACCTCGAAATAGACCGGGGCGCCGACCACCGCGCCGCGAAGGTCCGGCCCGATGCGCACCGCGATCATGTCGCGCTGCAGGCTCTCGCCAAGCCGGACGCCAGCATCGAAGCCGCCTTCCACCACGTCGGTGAAGCGGTCCTCGATGACGATCTCCAGCACGATGTCGGGATAGGCCGACGCAAAGGCGCCCAGCCGTGGCGTCAGCGCCAAATGCGCTGCCGTGCGCGGCACGGTCAGGCGCAGATTGCCGGCCGGCCGGTCGCGCGTCTCGATTGCCGTCTCCAGCGCCAGGTCGATCTCCGACAGCGCCGGCCGCAGCCGCTCCAGCAACTGCGCACCTTCTTCGGTCGGCGCGACGCTGCGTGTGCTGCGCGCCAGTAGCCGAACGCCAAGCCGCGCCTCCAGGCTGGATACCGCGTGGCTGACAGCCGAAGGCGCGATGGCCAATTCCCTGGCGGCGCCCCGAAAGCTGCCGCATTGAGCGACAGTTGCCAGCACGGCCAATTGGGAAAGATGCGCGCGCTTCATTGATCTATCTTTTAGTACAGCCCGTGCGGATGAAAGCCGATTATCGAACACAAGGCAAGGCGCTACTTCTCCCACATCGCAACAAGGAGACGCGTTATGCAAACCCGCAAGCTAGGAACTGAATTGAACGTCTACCCCGTCGGCCTCGGCTGCATGGGCATGAGCTTCGCCTATGGCGGCCAAGCGGAAGCCGATGCGATCGCCACGCTGCATCGCGCCGTCGATATCGGCGTCAACTTCTTCGACACGGCGGAGGTCTATGGCCCCTTCGAGAACGAGATCCTGCTCGGCAAGGCGCTGAAGTCGGTGCGCGACAAGGTGACGATCGCGACAAAATTCGGCTTCCGGATTCTGGAGGAAGGTACAGGCCTCGACCGCATGGCTGGCGTCGACAGCCGCCCCGAG
Organism: Mesorhizobium sp. M7A.F.Ca.MR.362.00.0.0; assembly: GCF_004023175.1. Classification (NCBI taxonomy): domain Bacteria; kingdom Pseudomonadati; phylum Pseudomonadota; class Alphaproteobacteria; order Hyphomicrobiales; family Phyllobacteriaceae; genus Mesorhizobium; species Mesorhizobium sp. M7A.F.Ca.MR.362.00.0.0. The sequence goes on along the minus strand of NZ_RZTF01000002.1, from coordinate 54,130 downwards.
CACGCCAAAGCGGTCGCCGAGGCCTCGCTGAAGCGGCTGGGCACCGATGTGATCGACCTCTACTACCAGCACCGTGTCGACCCCAACGTGCCGATCGAGGATACGGTCGGCGCCATGGCCGAACTGGTGCGCGAGGGCAAGGTGCGCGCGCTTGGCCTGTCCGAGGCGAGTGCCGCGACCATTCGCCGGCCCCATGCCGTGCATCCGATATCGGCCGTGCAGAGCGAATATTCGCTGTGGAGCCGCGACCCGGAAGACGAGGTGTTCGCCATCTGCCGCGAACTCGGCATCGGCTTCGTTCCCTATAGCCCGCTCGGCCGTGGGCTGCTGACCGGCACGATCGCCAAGCCCGAGGCCTTGAGCGACGACGACTGGCGCCGGACCTTGCCGCGCTTCCAGGCCGAGGCGATGGAAGCCAACGCCGCTGTCATCGCCACCTTGGAAAAGCTGGCTGCTGAAAAGGCCCTGACCTCGGCGCAGCTGGCGCTGGCCTGGGTGCTGCATCAGGGCGATTTCATCGTGCCGATCCCCGGTGCGCGGAAGATTCGCCATCTCGAGCAGAATGCGGCAGCGGCCGGGATCGCGCTGAGCGCGGCCGAGGTGCAGGCTATTGGTGACGCGCTGTCGCCCAACAAGGTTATGGGCAAGCGCTATACTGAGGAGTTGCTGGCGCTGGTGAATGGGTAAAATCTGCGAGTAAGCGAAAGGGGCGCCGGGCGCCCCTTTTTCGTACGCAGCGCGGTGCAAAAGGTGGGAGACGCTGGCGTGAAGCGCCCCCCTCTGCCCTGCCGACATTTCCTACCAAGGCACGACAGTGATCTCCGGCCAATACTCCTGGGCGCGTCTGCCCTTCGCCTCATGCGTCTTCTGGTTGTCCATCACCCGGTTCGGTGTGATGCGGAACGAAAAAACATCATCCAGCCCGAACGGCGCCACCAACACCAGCTGCCCGTCAGCATCGTATCGAACCCCGACGGCGTGCGTCTTCGAGGCAAAATGGCTGACGGATTCGCTGGCGCTCGAAAAGCGCGGGCAAGGCCGGCCGAACTTCTGCGGATACCAAAGATGCACCCGCGCCTGATTGCGCACCTCGACCGGCAGCGGCAGTCCTTCGAAATGCTTCTCCGCCCGGCGAATAACGGCGTCCTCGGCCTCGTAGGAGAGGTCGCTGTCATCGAAGTAGAACAGGTCGACATCCCTGATGCCATACCCCGAAGGCTTGCCGGTCAGATGGTTCCAAACACTGTTGTAGAGCGCGCCGGAAACCACCAGCCAGTCCGGCAGGTCGAGCGTGCGAGCCCGCGCCAGCGCGTCGCGTAACAGCGGGTCGGCAAGCACGATGGCGAGAAACGCCGCGCGCTGCTCTTCAAGAGGAAGGCCCGAATAGCAGAGAGGATCCATCGCCCTTTGGAGAGCGATTCGGCAAGTATCCGCAATGCTTCGCCCATAGCGCCACCAAAGATGTGGCCAGATTGCAACGTGACCGGACCATGATGCTCGGCCTGGCCCTAAAACAGCCCCACCCTCGTCATCTGACGACTATGCGCGTCTGCCCATCTGCCGGCATGGACGATTGCTATTGGAATTTTCCACACCGGCTGGGGTAGCCTGGGCATGCAGATATCGTCGGTTTGGCCAGCAGCATCGTCGAGAGGACCGATCGACAGGGCAAAATTGACTGCGAAGTGGTTCTGGATTGCCGCGACCTTCTGCGTTCTGATCGCAGCCTCGCTCAATGCAAGTGCTGCGGCGGAGCCGATCGTGATTTCCCCGGCCACGCTGCCGGATGGGAGAGTTGGTGAGCACTATGATCGGACGCTGATGGCTTCAGGCGGAGCTGGCGGGCCATACACGTTCGCGCTCACTTCGGGGGTCACGCCGGTCTCCTTCAGCAGCGGCGGCGTCCTCTCCGGGGCAGTGATAGCCGCCCCCGGCACCTATAATTTCAGAGTCCTGGCGACAGATCAGGTCGGCAACACCGGCACACGCGACTACACGATTGTGATCGCGGACAACCCGGTCTTGATTTCGCCTGCTGCGTTGCCCGGCGGGCAGATTGGCCAGCCGTATAACCAGGCGCTGACGGCTTCGGGTGGCGCTGGCGGTCCCTACACGTTCTCGATCGTTTCGGGCTCCATGCCCGTCGCCTTCAGCAGTGCCGGCGTCCTCTCAGGGCCAGTGATAGCTGCCCCCGGCACCTACAGTTTCAGGGTCCGGGCGACAGACCATGTCGGCAACAGCGGCGAACGCGACTACACGCTTGCGATCACCACTGGCCCGCCCATCGTAATTTCACCGGCAGCTTTGCCCAATGGCCAGGTTGGGCAGCCCTATAGCCAGATGCTGACCGCAACCGGCGGTGTGGGCGCGCCTTACACGTTTCAGCGGATCATCGGAAATCTGCCCGAAGGCGTTTCGCTCGCAACCGATGGCACACTCGGCGGCACGCCGACCGAGAGCGGATCATTTGCCTTTGCCGTCGATGTGTTCGACACCTCCGAGAACAGGGCAAGGCGCGAGTATACGCTGGACATCGCTGCGGCGCCCCGACCGACGGCGCCGTCACTGACCATGACGATCGTTGCCGGCATGTCAGCTTCGCTGCCGTTGACACCGGGTGCTACCGGCGAACCATTCAGCGCCGCGGCGATCATGTCCAGCGCCCCCGCCGAGGGCGGCACGGCGACGCTGTCCGGCGCGCCCAACTACCTACTGACCTTCGCGTCCTCGCCGGTGTTTTCAGGCACCGTCATCGTAACGTACACACTGACCGGACCCGGCGGCGTTTCCGATCCGGCCACGGTGACCATCACCGTCACCACGCGGCCGGACCCCTCCGACGATCCGGAGGTCGCCGGGCTGCTCAATGCCCAGGCGCAAGCGGTGCAGCAATTCGCCGCCGGGCAGACAGACAATATCAACCATCGCATGGGCGCTTTGCGAAGCGAGGCGTGCCGCAAGGCCTTTGCGAATGGGCTCGAACTGTCTGGCCAAGGCGCCGATGGCAATGCCGCCAGCGTCGACTTTCCAGACGGATCCGATTGTGGGGGCGACGCGGCAAAGCTGGGCTTCGGCTTGTGGGCCGGCGGCCACATCGATCTCGGCCATAGTTCGCCTGACGATAGCGCGGAGCGGGACTCCGTTTCGATCAACATGACCACCGGCATCGACTACCGTTTCAACGACCGTTTCGTCGCCGGTCTGGCCGTCGGCTACTCCAGCGACGACAGCGACATTGGCGGCAATGGCACCGAGAGTTCCGGCGAGGCCTACAGCGCGACGCTCTATGCGAGCTATCGCCCGGCCGAAAACCTGTTTCTCGATGCCCTGGCCGGCTACGGTTCGTTCAGCTTCGATTCGAAGCGCTTCGTGACAAGTGTTGGCGGCTTTGCCGACGGTCAGCGTGACGGCGACCAGATTTTCGGCTCGCTGACTGCCGGTTTCGATCATAGCGTCGGCGGGCTGCGACTCACTCCGTTCGCCAGGTTGACGGCATCCTCTTCGAGCCTCGACGCGTTTACCGAAACCGGAGCAGGCATCTATTCGCTGAGCTTCGGCAAGCAGAGCGTCGACAGCCTCGGCGGCACGCTTGGCCTTGCCGGCGGCTATGACATGCCGGTGGCCCTCGGCGTCTTCACACCACGCTTCCGGTTTGAATACACTCACGAATTCTCCGGCTCGAGCGGCGTCGATATCCGCTACGCGGATAGTCCGGATGGCCATGTCTATGGCTTCCAGACGCAGCCTTTGGCGAGTGACCAGGTGATGATCGGCCTGGGCGCCGATCTGCTGCTGCACCAAGGGTTATCCATCGGGCTCGATTATCGCGGCACAATCGGCTTTCAAGACAGCTACAGCCATGCCTTTGGCCTGAGGGTCGGCGGCGGGTTCTGACCATTGCGGCAACGGCTGCTCATCCGTCCCGTGGACGGATGAGCAGCCCCATCGCTAACAGTTCAGTCGCCTTGGGCGCTACGTCCTCAGAACGCCACCGGCCTGCTTACCGACATTCTCGACGATACGCTTGGCCAGTGCCTCGAAATCCTCGTCGGTCAGTGTCTTTTCAACCGGCTGGATCGACACTTCGATGGCGATCGATTTCTTGCCCTCGCCCAGCGAAGCGCCTTCGAAGATGTCGAAGACCGAGACGGCGGTGATGAGCTTCTTGTCGGCGGCGAGCGCCGCGCGCACCAGCGTGCCGGCCTCGACCGTTTTGTCGACGACGAAAGCAAAGTCGCGCTTCACCGCCTGGAAGGGGGACAGTTCCAGTTTCGGCTTGGTTTTCGTCGGCTTGGCCTTCGGTTCGGGCACGGCATCGACGAAGACTTCGAAGCCGCACAGTGGCCCGGAAACATCAAGGCCTTCCAGCGTCTTCGGGTGGAATTCGCCGAAGGTGCCGAGCACGGTTTTCGGACCGAGCTTGATCGTGCCGGAACGGCCGGGATGATACCAGGCCGGGCCGCCGGCCTCGATCTGCAGCCGGTCGGCAGGCGCACCGCAGGCTTCCAGTGCGGCGATCGCGTCGGCCTTGGCGTCGAACACGCCGACCGGGCCTGAATTGCCGGCCCAGTTGCGGCCTGAGCCGTCGAGCTTGGCGGTGCCGCGGCGCACGCCGGCGGCCACGCGCCGCTGCTGGTCGGCGCCGTCGCCCTCATAAGTGCCCGACACTTCGAACAGCGCCACGTCGCCGATACCCTTGTCGGCATTGCGCTGGGCAGCAGCGATCAGGCCCGGCAGCAGCGAGGGCCGCATGTCGGACATGTCGGCGGCGATCGGGTTGGCGAGCTTCAGAGCGGTCTGGCCGCCGCCGAACAGCTCGGCGTGCCTGGCCGGAATGAACGACCAGGTGACGGCTTCCATCATGCCGCGCACGGCAAGCGCGCGCTTGGCGGTGCGGGTACGGACCTGCAGCGTGGTGAGGATCCTTGCATTGACCGCGTCATGCGCACCGAGCGGTTGCGGTGCGATGTTGTCGACGCCATGGATGCGCATGACTTCCTCGACCAGGTCTGCCTTGCCGTCGACGTCGGGGCGCCAGGACGGCACGGCGACATCGACGACATCGCCCGATCCCTCCGGCTTGAAGCCAAGGCGCGACAGGATGTCGAGGCTTTCCGCCTTGGGAACCTCGATGCCGGTCAGCCTCTTCACTTCCGAAAGCGGGAAGGAAACGATCTTCGACTTGTGGCCGGCATAACCGACGACTTCCATTTCGGTCGGCGTGCCGCCGCAGAAATCGAGCACCAGTTTCGTTGCCAGCTCGACGCCGGGAACCATGAATTCGGGGTCCACCCCGCGCTCGAAACGGTAACGCGCGTCGGTGATGATGCCGAGCGTGCGGCCGGTGCGCGCCGTGGTGATCGGGTCCCAAAGGGCGGATTCGATCAGCACATCTGATGTGTTCTCGTCGCAGCCCGAATGCTCGCCGCCCATGATGCCGGCGATCGACTCGACGCCGTTGTCATCTGCGATGACGCACATTTCCGGCGTCAGCGTGTATTCGCGGCCGTCGAGCGCCTGCACCTTTTCGCCATCGCGCGCGCGGCGCACGACGAGATTGCCGGCAACCTTGCTGGCGTCGAACACATGCAGCGGGCGGCCACGGTCGAAGGTGACGTAATTGGTGATGTCGACCAGCGCACTGATCGGTCTCAGCCCAATGGCGATCAGCCGCTGCTGCAGCCATTTTGGCGACGGCCCATTCTTGACGCCCTTGACTAGGTTGAGTGCGAAGCCGGGGCAAAGCTCCGGCGCTTCGATCGTTACCTTGACCGGACACATGCCGTTGCCGACATGCGGCATGATGGCGCCGCCGACGAGGCGGCCAAGCCCGCTCGCCGCCAGATCCCTGGCGATGCCGTAGACGCTGGTCGCATCCGGCCGGTTCGGCGTCAAATTGATCTCGATGACCGGATCGTCGATGTGCGCATAGGCAGCGAAGCTGGTGCCGACAGGCGCATCCTCAGGCAGGTCGATGATGCCGTTGTGCTCGTCGGACAGTTCCAGCTCGCGCTCGGAACACATCATGCCATGGCTTTCGACCCCCCTGATCTTGCCGACCGCCAGCGTCACGTCGATGCCGGGCACATAGGTGCCGGGCGCGGCAAAGGCGCCGATCAGGCCGGCGCGGGCGTTTGGCGCGCCGCAGACGACCTGCACAGGTGGTTTGCCGTTGCCCGTATCGACAGTCAGCACGCGCAGCCGGTCGGCATCGGGGTGCTGGACCGCCGTCAGCACCTTGGCAATGACGAAGGGTTTCAGGCTCGACTTGTCGTCGACATGCTCGACTTCGAGGCCGATCGAGGTCAGCCGCTCGACGATCTCGTCAAGCGGGGCGTCGGTCTCGAGATGATCCTTGAGCCAGGAGAGGGTGAATTTCATGGGACTGTTCCGTCTGGTCTTTTGACGCTTGTTTTCAGATGTCTCGGCAGGTCGTCGGAGATATGCAGGAAGGCAAGCTGCTCGCTGACATAGGCATGCTGCGTCGGCTCGAAATCGGCCGGCGTGTCCATGGCGCCGAGCATGAAGTAGATGTCGTCCTCCAGTCGCTCGTCGACATAGGCGATGGGCGAGCCGCAGGTGCCGCAGAAGGAGCGCGTCGCCGGGCCGTTCTCGTACATCTTCAGCGCCTTGCCGGTGAACGCGACCTGATCGACCAGGAAGCCGACAAAGGCCGACACCGGCGCGCCGCTGGCCCGCCGGCAATCGCCGCAATGGCAATAGCTGACGTGGTGCGGTTCGGCCAAGGCCTCGAACCGCACGGCGCCGCAACGGCAGCCGCCGGTGTACGGCGCTGTCATGCGCTTAGGCCCCCAAACAGCGTCGGCATGTCGAGCGGCCTGAAGCCGTAATGCGCCAGCCAGCGCACGTCGGCATCGAAGAAGGCGCGCAGGTCCGGCATGCCGTATTTCAGCATGGCGATACGGTCTATGCCCATCCCCCAGGCAAAGCCCTGATATTCGTCCGGATCGAGCCCGCCATGGCGCAGCACGTTGGGGTGCACCATGCCGCAGCCGAGGATCTCCATCCAGTCGGAGCCTTCGCCGAAGCGCACTTCGCCGGGCCTGGAGCGGTCACACTGGATATCAACCTCGAGGCTCGGTTCGGTGAACGGGAAGAAGGACGGCCGGAAGCGCATCTTGACCTGCGGCACCTCGAAGAAGGCCTTGCAGAACTCCTCCAGCACCCACTTCATGTTGGCGACGTTGGCCGTCTTGTCGATCACCAGCCCCTCGACCTGATGGAACATCGGCGAGTGGGTGGCATCCGAATCCTGCCGGTAGGTCTTGCCCGGAATGACGATGCGGATCGGCGGCTTCTTCGTCTCCATGGGGCGGATCTGCACCGGCGAAGTGTGGGTGCGCAGAAGCTTGCGCTCGCCCTTCTCGTCCGGCTGGAAGAAGAAGGTGTCGTGCATCTCGCGCGCCGGATGGCCTTCTGGGAAATTCAGCGCGGTGAAATTGTAGTAATCGGTCTCGATATCGGGGCCTTCGGCGATGGAAAATCCGAGGTCGCCGAAGATCGCCGCAATCTCGTCGATGACCTGGCTGATCGGGTGTATACGGCCGCGCTCAGCCGGCGACTGCCGCACCGGCAGCGTCACATCGACCTTTTCGGCGGCGAGGCGCGCGGTGATCGCCACATCTTTCAACTCGGCCTTGCGCGCCGTCAGCGCATCTGTGACGCGGTTCTTGAGTCCGTTGATTGCGGGGCCTTTGACCTGACGCTCCTCGGCGGTCATGGCGCCAAGGGTCTTCAGCATCTCGGACACGGCGCCCTTCTTGCCGAAAGCAGCGATGCGCACGGCCTCGATGGCCGGCTCATCGGCGGCCGAGGCGATTTCGGCCAGAAGTGAGTTTTCAAGCGTATCCAGGCCAGTGGTTGCGTCGTTCACGGTCAAAACTCGCTACGTTGGAAATCAGCTCAAAGTGAAAGTCACTTTTAAGTTGAAGTTCAGGCAAAAGAAAAACCCGCGCCAGCCGTGCCAGCGCGGGTTCCCCAAATCAGAATTGCGAATGCTTGGGAAGCGCTGGTCTTAGGCGACAGCGCTTTCAAAAGCGTTCGGCGTGGTGTTCTTCAGATATTCGAGCGCCACCTTGGCCTTGGCGACCAGGGCTGCGAAAGCCTGCGGCTCATGGATGGCCATGTCCGACAGGATCTTGCGATCGATCTCGATGCCCGACTTGTTGAGGCCGTCGATGAAACGGCCATAGGTCAGGCCATGCTCGTGCGTCGCGGCGTTGATGCGCTGGATCCACAGCGCGCGGAACGAGCGCTTGCGGTTCTTGCGGTCGCGGTAAGCGTACTGCAGCGACTTTTCCACCGCCTGCTTGGCGATGCGGATGGTGTTCTTGCGGCGGCCGTAGAAGCCTTTCGCGGCTTTCAGGACCTTCTTGTGCTTGGCGTGCGAGGTGACGCCTCTTTTTACGCGTGCCATGTCATGATCTCCTTAAAAGCAATTCCAGGAAAAGTGCCCTTGCGGTTTTCCGTTCGGAATTGCGTAAAACAAATGCGTGTCCAGACCGAATGCCTTATTTGAGCGGGATGTTATCCAAAAAGTCTGCAACTTTTTGGCATCACGCCTCAGAGGCCGTTCGGCAGAAAATTCTTGATGACCTTCTTGCCATCCGGTTCAGCCAGAACCATCGTGCCGCGGGCATTTCGAATGAACTTGTTGGAACGCTTGATCATGCCGTGACGCTTGCCGGCAGCAGCCGACAGGACTTTACCCGTACCTGTGATCTTGAACCGCTTCTTGGCGGCCGATTTGGTCTTCATCTTGGGCATTTTGCTACTCCGTATTGTTGGCGCACTATCGCGCTTCTTGTTCGCTTCGGGCCGACCAAAGCCCGAAAAGCAAATGAAACCGCCACGGCATGCCCTGCCGGGCGGTTTTCTTGAACGGCGGTCCTATACGTTAAAGACGGCCCGCGCGCAACACCTGTGGAGATGCGGCGCTGTGTCCTTGGTCAGGGCAGCGTGAACCAGACCGGCAACATGCCTGACAGCTGGGCTCCGTCTATCAATTCGAAGGCCGGCAGGGCGATGAGAAACACCAGGCCGTCGAGCAGCGTGGTCAGCAGCAGGCGGGGCTTGAAGCTGCCCGTATCGCCCTCCTGGTAGAGCGACAGCTTCGGGAAGAAGCGCGGCACCTTCTCCAGATAGGCCTGGTACGGCGCGCCGAGCGCTTCCTTGAGGAACTTCTCTTCGCGCAGGATGACGATGTGGAAGGCACTCGCGCACAGCAGCGCAAAGAGAATGATGCCGGAGAACGAGCCGATCTGCGCACCGACGCCGGCCGCGGCTACGGTCGAGAACACATAGAGCGGGTTGCGGGTTATCGAGTAGGGCCCGCCGGTCACCACCTCGGAAGATTTGCGCCCGCCTATGTAGAGCGTCGCCCAAAGGCGCCCGACGATGCCGAGGAAAATCAGCAGCACGCCGAACATTTCGATCGACTCATGCACCCAGGTTTCAGGCGGAAAACTTGATTGGCCGAACAGCAGTGCCAGAAACAGCACCACCACCAGCACCGCAAGCACCATGCGGCGCATATGCTGATAGCCGCCCAGCCCGTGTGCCTCGACGGGCGCAGACTTGATTTCATTGACCATGGCGGAATCCGATCGTCGAAAAATTTGCCGGCGATCGCAGCTTCTGGCCAAGAAAACAGGGCCCCGCCGATCGTTGGGATGACTTGCAGGATAATTCAGGCGGATTTAATGCACGTCGCCTTTTTTGACTGCCTGCCGCCGCTCAATACAGCCAGAAGAGGACGGGAATTACACCGCTTTCCTGTCCGGACTCGATGAGTTCGAAAAACGGTATGGAAACCAGAAACATCAAGCTGTCGCGCAGCGTGTGATTGAAGATGCGCGGTGTGAAGGTGACCTCGGCCTGATCGCGATAAAGCCGGGGATTGGGAAAAAAACGCGGCACCCGTGCGACGTAGTCCTTGTACGGCGCCCCGAGCACGGTCGTCAAATGCCGTTCCTCGCGCAGCGTGACGATGTGGAACGCGGCCGCGCACAAAACCGCCGACGCTACCGCGACGATCGCGCTGCCGGTCTGGGTGCCGATGCCGACGGCCGCTACGGTGGAGAAAAAATACAGCGGGTTGCGCATCACCGAATATGGGCCGGTTGTAACCACTTCGGCCGACTTGCGGCCGCCGATATAGAGGATCGACCAGAGCCGGCCGCCGATCCCGATCAGTATCAGGGCGATCCCGTGCGCCTCTATGCGTTCGTGGGTTAGTTCATCGTGCGGGGAGCCGCCGAAGATCAGCAAAGCGCAAAAAGCACCGATTAGCAGCGCCAGCAGGACGCGCCGGCGCCGCTGATAGCGACCCATTTCACTTGTAGAACGTGCCGCAGCGGTCATAGGAGAATCCTTTCGCCGCGAGGACCGGCAACCAGAATCCTTGTCGATGCAACTTGCGGAGAAATCATGGCGAAGACAAAACAAACAAAAGGCCGCCGAAGCGGCCTTTGCTTTTGACGGGGATCGCTCTAGCGCGGCGACAGCACCATCATCATCTGGCGGCCTTCGAGCTTCGGTTCCGCCTCGACCTTGGCGATCGTCGCCACTTCCTCGCGGACCTTGTTCAGAAGCTGCATGCCGAGTTCCATATGCGCCATCTCGCGGCCACGGAAGCGCAGCGTCAGCTTGACCTTGTCGCCTTCCTCGAAGAAGCGGCGAACCGCCTTCATCTTGGTCTCGTAGTCATGGCTGTCGATGTTCGGGCGCATCTTGATCTCCTTGATCTCGATGACCTTCTGGTTCTTGCGCGCCTCGGCCGCCTTCTTCTGGTTGGCGTATTTCAGTTTGCCGAGATCGAGTATCTTGACGACGGGGGGCACCGCATTGGGCGATATCTCGACGAGATCGAGCCCAGCCTCTTCGGCGAGCAGCAATGCGTCGTTGATGGAAACATCGCCGCGGTTCTGGCCTTCGGCGTCGATAAGCTGGACCCGGGGAACCCGGATGTCACGGTTGGAGCGCGGGCCATCCTTGGTCGGCGCCGCTGCTTTGAAAGGTCTGCGAATGGTCGTGGTCTCCTTGGCCGTTTCGTTCAGGGTCTGTCAGTGTTGATGCATGGACGCGCCAATGTGGTGAGCGCGCGGGCGGAGTCAATAGCACAGCATTGACAGAAAATCACCCTGATCGCTGCTCTGCACCAAACAAACAACATCGTGAGCACTTTTCGCCACGCCACCGTCCGTGTCACAAGACCGGCGTTGAGGAAAAGCCATGACTGCCACGCCCCCAATCTTTCTGGATGTAGATGGATCGCGCATCGCGGTGCGCCATACTGCTGGCTCTACGCCGGGCATCGTCTGGCTCGGCGGCTACAAGTCGGACATGCTGGGCACGAAGGCTCAGACGCTGTCGGACTGGGCGGCAAAAGAAGGCCGCGCCTTCCTGCGCCACGATTATTCCGGCCATGGCGAATCCGGCGGCGCCTTCGCCGACGGCACGATTTCGACATGGCTTACGCAAAGCCTTGCCGTGTTCCGGCATTTCACCCGGGGCAGGCAGGTCCTGGTCGGCTCCTCGATGGGGGCCTGGATCGCGCTGCGCATGGTGCAGGAACTGCGCAAGGCAGGCGATAGCAACGTCGCCGGCATGGTGCTGCTGGCGCCTGCCCCGGATTTCACCGCCGAACTGGTCGAACCGGTGCTGACCAAGGCGCAGAAGCGCGATCTCGCCAAAAAAGGTTTCTTCGAAGAGCCGTCGGACTATTCCACGGAACCCTACATCTACACCCGCGCGCTGATCGAGGACGGGCGCGACAACCTGACAATGACAGGCCCGATCGACACCCATTGCCCGGTGCACATCCTGCAGGGCCTGGCCGATGCAGATGTGCCGGCAAGCCATGCGCTGAAGCTGGTCAGCCTGCTGCCCGCCGACGACGTGACACTGTCGCTGATCCCTGACGGCGACCATCGCCTGTCGCGACCGCAGGATCTCGACATGCTGGTTAGGGCCGTCGATGCGATGGCGCAGAGGGGAAACTGATGCGCCTTTCCATCCCGATATCCGCCTTCGTCGCGGCGATCGTCGGCTTCGGCGGCACGCTGGCCATCGTCATCGCCGCCGCCAACGCAGTCGGCGCGACGCAGATCGAGACGGCAAGCTGGGTAACGACGATCTGCCTGGCCATGGCGATCGAGAGCCTGTGGCTGTCATGGCGCACGAAGATGCCTGTCATCACCGCATGGTCGACGCCGGGCTTGGCTCTGATCGCGGCATCGAGCGGCTTTTCGATGAGCGAGGCCGTCGCCGCCTTCATCGTCACCGGCGTCCTTCTGATCGCCACCGGGCTGTTTCGGCCCCTGACCAAGCTGATCTCGAGGATACCGCCCTCGGTCGCCTCGGGCATGTTGGCCGGTATCGTCGTCACCTTCGCGCTCAATGCGGTGAAGACCATTCCGATCGACCCGTGGCTGATCCTGCCGCTGATCGCTGCCTTCTTCGTTATCAGGCTGTTCAACCCGGCGCTGTCGGTGCTGGCGGTTCTGATCGGCGGTGGCCTCGCCGCTTTCCTCACCGGCCGTGTCGGTGGCCTGCCGACACCGGAACTGTCGACGCTGACGCTGATTGCGCCTGACTTCACCACCAAGGCGGTGATCGGCCTGGCACTGCCGCTCTACCTCGTCACCATGGCGTCGCAAAACCTGTCCGGCCTCGCCGTGCTGCGCGCCGCCGGCTATCACCCGGAGCCCGGCCCGCTGATCGGCGTCACGGGCCTGTTTTCGCTGCTGTCGGCGCCGTTCGGCGGCTCGACGACCAATCTGGCGGCGATCTCGGCGGCGATCTGCACCGGACCGGACGTCCACCCCGATCCCGCCGAGCGCTGGAAGACCGGGCCGTTCTATGCACTCGCCTATCTTATCTTTGCGATTTTCGGCGCTTCGCTGGTGGCGATCTTCGCGGTGCTGCCGCAGAGCCTGATCGTGCTGGTGGCAGGCCTGGCGCTGATGGCGTCGCTCGCCAACGCGCTGTCTATCGCGCTGAAGGAAGAGGCGGATCGCATGGCCGCCACCGTCACCTTTGTCGTCACCGCGTCGGGTCTGACGCTGTTCGGCGTTGGCGCCGCATTCTGGGGCCTGATTGCCGGGCTGGTCGTGCTTTTCCTCGATATGATCAAAAAGCGATAATCATTTCAGATGCTTGTCCGGATTTGGCGGACATTGTCTTGAATCGCCGTTTTTCTCTTCCCATTTCGATTCCACGCAGCCCGGATTTGGCTGTCTCCAACCGAAGGAATGGGAGAAAATGAACGCATCCGCATTGATCCGTCCGGCCTGGACGCCGGCAACCATCGCGTTGATGGTTGTAGGTTTCATGGTGTTCTGGCCACTCGGCTTCGCCATGCTCGCCTACATCATCTGGGGCGACCGCCTCGATGGCTTCAAGCGTGACGTCAACCGCGCGACCGACGGCATCTTCGCCGGCTGCCGCCGCGGTTCCGACAAGGCCGCGCGCTGGGGCAATGGCTCCGCCCGCACCGGCAACGTCGCTTTCGACGACTGGCGCGAAAAGGAACTTGAGCGGCTGAACGAAGAGCGCCGCAAGCTCGACGAGATGCTGACCCAGTTCGACGAGTATGCCCGCGAATTGCGCCGCGCCAAGGACCAGGACGAGTTCGACCGGTTCATGGCCAACCGCAACAAGTCGACGGCTCCGACGAAGACCGATCCAAGCACCGGAACGACGACCACCAAGGGTGGCAAGGGCTCGAACCTGCTTGACGACTGAGGCCAAGCGACTGGCCACATCGTGAAAAAACGGCGTCGCGCGAGCGGCGCCGTTTCTTTTTTGTTCTAGTCGTTTTTCTCGAATCGCGTATCGTCCCGCCATGACTCTCGGCTTCTTTCGCAATCTGACAAAGCCCAAGCCCACGCCTGTCGTGGAGCGCGAATATTGCGTCGCCGGCCGCACGCTGCCGCTTAAGATCGTCGAGAGCGCCAGGGCGCGCCGAATGACGCTGCGCATCGATTCAGGCGGCCAGGGTCTACGCATAACCGTGCCGCCAGGCCTGCGCCGCGGCGAAGTGGACAGGTTCCTCGAGCGGCACCAGGACTGGCTGGAGCAGCGACTGGCCAAGGTGCCGACGCGGCCGCAGGTGCGGCCCGGCATCAGGATCCCGCTGCGCGGCGTGCCGCACCGCATCGTCCATGAACCGTCAAAGCGCGGCACCGTCACCGTGTCGCGCGACGAACGTGGTCCGCTCTTGATCGTGCATGGCGACCGCATACATCTGCCGCGCCGCCTCGCCGATTTCCTCAAGCGCGAGGCCAAGAAGGAAATCGAGAAGCTGGTGGCCAAACACACCGAGGCGCTCGGCAAGCGCGCCAAGGCGATCCGCTTCAAGGACACGTCAAGCCGCTGGGGGTCATGCACCTCCGAAGGCAATCTGTCCTTTTCCTGGCGCATCATGATGGCGCCGTCGCCGGTCATCAACTACCTCGTCGCGCATGAAGTGGCGCATCTCAAGGAGATGAACCACGGTCCGAAATTCTGGAAATTGTGCGAAAAGCTCTGCCCCGACACCGATCGCTGCAAGGACTGGCTGAAGCGCAATGGCGGTGCGCTGCAGGCGATCATGTTCGAGTAGATCGCTCAGTCGTCGTTGGCGGCGTTCAAGTCCTCAGGCCGTAGCCCCTCATCGCCATGATGCGGCCACGGCAGGAAATTGCCGTCGAATTCATCGCCGCCGAAATAGTCGAGTGCGCGGTGCGCCTCGGCGCCGTTGAAGGCGGCCTTGTCGATCAGGTGCGCGATGACCTCGCGCGCCTGCGCGATCTTCTGCCTGAGTTCGGCAATTGTCCTGTCGGTCATGATCGTGCTCCCGCCATGTGTCCTATTCATCCATAGGTAGCGCCTTTGGCCGCGCCGGCAAACGGCATGCTTTTTCTCGACTCTTATCGCTTTTCATGCCAATTCCCGCGCCATGGCACTCGACATCAAGATCTGCGGCTTGAAGACCGACGCGGCAATGGCCGCGGCGCTGGCCGGCGGCGCCAGCCATGTCGGGTTTATCTTCTTCGCCAAAAGCCCACGCTATGTCGAACCCGCCGAGGC